>CAZLJT010000063.1:0-15546 GCA_964559905.1 uncultured Aquiflexum sp. | reverse complement strand
CCATAAAGTAGTTGACTGCCAATACGCCTGTCCTGCCCACACCCCTGTCCCGGAATATATCAGATTGATAGCTGCAGAGAAATTCACTGAAGCTTATATGATCAATTGGGAATCCAATGTTTTTCCGGGAGTTCTTGGCAGGACATGTGACCGACCCTGTGAACCTGCCTGCCGTAGAGTGCGGGTAGAAGAAGAACCTGTTGCCATCTGTAGATTGAAAAGAGTGGCAGCCGACAATAAAGGAGACGTGAGGCAACATATGCCCCAAGGACCCTTTGCTCCCAATGGCAAAAAAATCGCATTGATCGGAGGTGGACCGGCCTCATTGACGGTTGCAAGGGATTTGGCACCTTTAGGCTATGAAATCCACCTTTTTGATGAACAAATAGCGGGTGGAGGAATGATGAGAAGTCAGATTCCTTCCTTCAGATTGCCTGAAGAAGTATTGAATGAGGAAGTGAATTTTATTTTGGATTTAGGTATCCATACGCAGTTTTTGACTTATGTTAAGAGCCTTAAAGCGGTATTGGAGGATGGTTATGATGCCATATTCGTGGGAACCGGTGCGCCTAGGGGAAGGGATTTACCCAAACTTCCGGGAAGAAAAGAAGGAGATGCGAATATCCATATAGGAATTGAATGGCTTGCCGGTGTGGCTTTTGAACATACCAAATCCATCAACAAAAAAGTCATAGTACTTGGAGGCGGAAATACTGCCATGGATTGCTGCAGGACTTCCAGAAGACTAGGAGGCAAAGATGTAAAAGTAGTGGTAAGAAGTCCCTTTGAAGAAATGAAAGCATCCCCTTGGGAAAAAGAAGATGCCTTGCATGAGGATATCCAAATCATTGACAATCATGTTCCCTTGAGTTTTGAAATTGAAAATGGGAAACTGATCGGCATGAAGTTTCAAAAAGTAAAAGCAGTATATGATGAAAATGGAAAGCGGCAACTTTTGCCAACCGGTGAAGATGATGTTTTTATTGATGCTGATGAGGTATTGATTGCTATTGGGCAGGAAAACAGCTTTCCTTGGATAGAAAGAAACATTGGATTGGAATTTGACAAATGGAATATGCCAATAGTGGACAAAGTAACTTTCCAGTCAACAAATCAAAAAGTTTTTTTTGGTGGCGATGCGGCATTTGGACCCCAAAATGTAATTACAGCTGTAGCACATGGGCATCAGGCGGCAGTTTCTATTCATTTATTCTGTGAGGGTGAAAGCTTGTATGACAGACCGTCTCCTTATACCAATCTTGTAAGCCAGAAAATGGGGATCCATGAATGGATTTATGACAGTAATGTGGCCATTGACCAACGTTATGTAGTCCCACAGGCCGAAAAATCAATTACACTTAAGGATAGAAAGAAGGAGGTTGAACTGGGCTTTGATATTGCAACTGCTTACCGTGAAACTCAAAGATGTCTCAATTGTGACGTGCAGACGGTCTTCAAAGAAGACCGATGTATTGAATGCGATGCCTGCATGGATGTCTGCCCCACCTCCTGTATTACATTTACTATCAATGCTGAGGAACCGGAGTTGAGACAAAAACTTTTGGTCCCTGCCGAAAATCTTGAACAGGATCTTTTGGTTTCTTCTGAACTCAAGACCGGAAGAGTGATGGTCAAAGATGAGGATGTTTGCCTTCATTGCGGACTTTGTGCCGAGAGGTGCCCAACCTCGGCCTGGGACATGCAGAAGTATTTTTACTCTGTCACCAAAGCCAATCAAATGTCAACCGCTTTTCCCCCTATAGAAAAATGAGTCAATCTATCAATGATTTTATTGTTCGCTTTGCCAATGTAAACGGAACAGGTTCCGCAAGTGCAAACTATCTGTTTGCAAAAGCCATCTTTAGAATGGGAATCCCCGTCACTCCCAAAAACATATTTCCCTCCAATATTCAGGGCTTACCCACCTGGTATGAAGTCAGGGTAAGCGAAAAAGGTTATCTGGGAAGAAGAGAAGGAATAGATCTGATGGTATCCGTCAATCCCCAAAGTATGGCTCAAGATGTGAAAAATGTAAAGCCCGGCGGATATTTCATGTATGATAGTACCAAAAAGCTTCCTGAATCTTATTTCAGAGAAGATATTCACTATTTGGGCGTCCCCATGATGGAATTATCCAATGCGGCTTTTTCAGATCCTAGAAAAAGACAACTCCTTAAAAACATCATTTATGTAGGTGCTTTGGCCAAATTGATCAATTTGGATGTTGGAGAAGTTGAAAAACTTATAGGTGAACAATTTGACGGAAAGGCTTCTTTGATTGAAGCAAATCACACTGCCCTTCAACTGGGGATGGACTATGTAGAAGCTAATTTTGATTTCCCGCTTCCATTTAAACTGGAAAGAAAAAATATCCTGAAAAACAAAATTCTTGTCGATGGCAATACAGCATGTGGCTTAGGGGCTGTGTACGGAGGAGCGACCGTCATGGCCTGGTATCCCATCACTCCTTCGACGTCTGTAGCCGAAGCATTTGAACATTATTGTGAAGCATACAGAATCGATCCTGAAACCGGCCAGAAAAAGTTTGCGATTATTCAAGCTGAAGACGAATTGGCTGCTATGGGGATGGTGATCGGTGCCAACTGGAATGGAGCAAGGGCATTCACAGCTACAAGCGGTCCGGGAGTATCTTTGATGAATGAGTTTATAGGATTGGCTTATTTTGCAGAAGTACCTGCAGTATTGGTAGATGTTCAGCGAGCTGGTCCCAGTACTGGGATGCCCACAAGGACACAACAACCGGATCTGATGCTTGCTGCCTATGCTTCTCATGGTGACACCAAACATGTGCTGTTGCTTCCCTCCACTCCGAAGGAATGTTTTGAATTGACTGCGCAAAGTTTTGACTTGGCAGAGCGGTTACAAACACCCATCATGGTCATGACAGACCTGGACCTTGGAATGAATGACCATATCAGTGATCCATTTGAATGGGATGATAAGAAAAAATATGATCGGGGAAAGGTCCTGAACGCAGATGATTTGGAACATGTCGGCAAATTCGGGAGATACCTGGATGTGGATGGTGATGGTATTCCTTATAGAACCTATCCGGGAACTCACCCTACAAAAGGCGCTTTTTTCACAAGAGGAACATCCCGGGATGAATATGCTGCTTATACAGAAGATGGGGCCGCTTACAAAAGAAATATGGACCGGTTGATGGTAAAATGGGAAACAGCAAAAAAAATCGTCCCTGCTGCACAACTTTATCAAAAGGAAAACAAAAGTAATATTGGAATCCTTTTCTTTGGTACATCTGCTTTTTCATCCGAAGAAGCAAAAGATTTACTTCATGAAGAGGGCATAGTCGTTGATGCCATACGGCTCAAAGCTTTTCCTTTTGGTGATGAAGTGGTGGAGTTTGTCAACTCTCATGAATTGGTGTTTGTCATTGAACAAAACCGCGATGGACAGATGCGGAGTATGATGATTATCGAAATGGAAACTAATCCTACCAAGCTGATACCTGTTCTGAATTATGATGGCATGCCAATTACAGCTGATGCCATAAAAAACCAAATTATCTCTTTTCTCAACAAAGCAAAAACCCAGAACCATGAGTTATATAAAACCACAGTTTAAGCATCCTAAACTGCCTAAAAATAAAATAGGATATACTATCAAAGAGTATGAAGGTCCTTTATCTACTTTGTGTGCAGGTTGTGGGCATGACAGTATCAGTGCTGCAATTGTGCAGGCTTGTTTCGAGATGTCTGTTGAGCCGCATAATGTAGCCAAGATTTCAGGAATCGGTTGTTCCTCCAAGACACCTACATACTTTTTGGGCAATTCCCATGGATTTAACTCTGTACATGGAAGGATGCCTTCCGTAGCAACTGGGGCAAGTATGTCCAATAAAGACATGGTCTATTTTGGCGTATCAGGTGATGGGGATTCCGCTTCCATTGGCATGGGGCAATTTGTACATGTAATCCGGAGAAATCTAAACATGGTCTATATAGTCATGAACAATGGCTGCTATGGATTGACCAAAGGCCAGGATTCTGCCACTGCTGATCAGGGATCCAAAAGCAAGGCCGGTTCTATCAACCCTTTTCAGGCTATAGATTTGGCAAGCTTGGCCATTGAATTGGGCGCCTCGTTTGTAGCTCAGAGTTTCAGCGGAGACAAGCAGCAATTGGTCCCTTTGATCAA
The DNA here is from genome assembly GCA_964559905.1 of uncultured Aquiflexum sp. Lineage (GTDB taxonomy): Bacteria > Bacteroidota > Bacteroidia > Cytophagales > Cyclobacteriaceae > Aquiflexum. The sequence goes on along the minus strand of CAZLJT010000063.1, from coordinate 11,367 downwards.
AGCAGCAATGCACCATGAAGGATTTTCCTTTATCAATGTCATCTCTCCCTGTGTTACATTCAATAACAATGTCGGCTCCACCAAATCCTATGATTATGTAAGGCAACATATTGAAGCAACATCAACTTTGGATTTTGTACCGGAAATGCCTGCGATCACTGCAAAATATGATAAAGGAAAATCTACCAGAGTCGCATTACATGACGGATCCATTATCCAACTCAACAAATTGGCCACGGATTGGGATCCTGAAGACCGGGTATCAGTTGCCAACGCATTGCAACAGGGAAGACATAAAAATGAAATCCTGACAGGACTGCTTTATGTCAATACAGAATGGAAGGACCTTCATGGAACTTTGAATACTTGTAAAACACCTTTGAACAAATTGAAGGAAAAGGATTTATGTCCAGGGGAAAAAATTCTGGAGGGCATAAATAGAGATTTTAGGTGATAATTTGATCTCAATCTTGGCACGCAGATAACGCCGGTGAGACTGATTTTCACTGATTTATTTTATCAGTGAAAATCTTCAAAATCAGCGCGATCTGCGTTCCATTTAAAATTAATCTATAGGGTCTCCCGCGTTTTGCAGCTTGGCGAAGGCGGATTTTGAAGCACTTTCTTTCATTTTAGCAATTATTTGAAAACCAAGTGTTCTATTAAGTACTGAACCCGCCATTTTGCCAAAATGCAGTTGTGCGTTCGTTTTTATTTTTCAAAACATTTTGTCAAACGAGTAACCATTAAATTTATATACTCCTGCATTATGACTTCCAAGCCAAAGAACGCCTTTGTTATCTTTAAAGATTGTAAAAAGCAAAACATCCGTTTCTCCATTTTTGATAGGATAATGAATAAGTTCTTTTCTATTGTATTTCCATACCCCGTTATCATAAGTTACCATCCACAGGTTACCTTCATTATCTTCGGTCATTGAATGAAAAAATGGAAATTCCATTTCGTTGTTTTCATTAATATAGCCAATCCCATTTTCTTTACTATGGTCTAAATTGATCGTACTATTCGGTTTTATATTGTATCGAAAACGAGTGTTATTTATCCAAAACTTCCCTTCTCTATCCTCAAAAATGGCACGTGTGCCAAAATCTCCACCTTCTGGAGTTGTTTGTAATTGTTCCTCATAATGCCAACTAATAGTTTTGCCATCATATCTACAAACACCGAGACTTGCTGTTCCAAACCACATAATTCCTTTATGGTCTTTGTAGATAGTATAAAGCCCATAGTGTCTAAAATTCGCATTCTTGTTGTTGCTTTTAAATTCATCCTCTTGCGGTGATTTTGGGAATTTTAGAAAGTGCAAATATTTACCATCATAACGATAGGGACCATTATTATTAAAACCTATTCTGAACCACATATCATCTTGTTCTAAAACCCAATCATTCGTAGGGGATTCGGGGTTTGCAATTTGCAAAGTTTTGAAAGTTCGGCCATCAAATTTACTGACACCACGCTCGGTTTCAATAAAAATATTGCCTTCTGAATCTTCTTGAAAACTGCGGATTTCATCACTTACCAATCCATCTTTGACAGTAATTTGCTTTATTTGCTGACCGTCATAAAGGAATACGCCATTATTTTTACTTCCGAACCAATAATTTGTGCTTTTATCTTGATAAATAGCCCAAATCGTCTTGTCAAGACTTGGAACCGTTACTCCAACTTCAATAGTCTTCTCTTTTTGTTTTTTTGAATTATTTTGCCCATTACAAGAAGTAAAGGTTGAGAAAAAACTTACTAGTAAGATTGCATATAATGCCATTTGTATTTTATTCATTTTTTTGAAAGTTGTCTGTTTACGGTTCTGCTCTAAAATGACGCACAACTTTGAAATAGAATTGATTAAATGATATTTTTGATTTTCGGGTAACTATTGATTGAAACCTTTGCTAAAAAAAAATCTAACAATCATCTTCCTTTGCCAACAGTCTAGAGAAATTTTCCTGGCTTGACATAGTTTTAGAACTATTTATAGTGCTTACAGTATTTCCATCATACCTAAGCACGCCTTTCAAAGTACCAAACCAAATACTACCATCATTGGCCTCCAAAATTCCAAAAACCATTCCTTCATTTGCTTTAATGACTTCAGGTACAACGGCAATTTTATTTGACAAAGACTTTTCATTATAACGTAAAAGCGCCCAATCCTTAGTAGTTTTTGAACTTGTCCAGATATTTCCCTTTTTATCTTCATGGATATAGCCGACAAACTCTTTTGCGATATTGGTGAAGATACTGCCATTGAAACGCCAAAGACCATCATTGCCACCCAACCAAATATTGCCTTTTTGGTCTTCAATGATTGAACGGACATTTATAAAAGGTTTACCTAAATGTGTGACTGAGGTAAATGCTTTCCCGTCATAAACAAAGGTATTTCCCCTTGTTGAAAACCAAAATTTACCTGTTTTGTCCTCAATAATGGAATTGACTTCAAATTGAGGTCTTTCTACAAATGTTTTGCCTGTAAGGTCTTCGTCCATCTCATCTTCATTGATGATAAAATTCCGAAACGATTTTCCATCATACTGGCTAGCCCCTCCAAAGACACCAAACCAGATATTGCCCGCTTTATCTTCATAAATGCTACCAACATCATTATTCAGAAGTCCATCCTCGGTTGTAAAGTTTTTAAATCTTTTGCCATCATAGTAAAAAACTCCTGAACCGATAGAACCAAACCACATATTACCTTTGCTATCTTCCAAAACAGAAAAGAAACGGGCTGAAGTCAAATCACTTGTAACATTGGTGAATGCCTTTCCATCATACCGAAAAACACCCTCCCATGAAGCTATCCAGATGTTGCCATTTCTATCCTGTTCAATATTTCGGACAATACTGATTGGCGAATCAGCAGTATAGAAATATTTGGGTTCGGACTCTATGCTGTTTTTTGATAACCCTGGTTTATCTTGTGGGTTGCAGGAAGTACAATAAACAAGCGTCAGTATCCATGTGAATAATCCTATATGTTTTTTCATTTTTATTGGTTTAGAAAGCCCAAACCTATGTCAATCCACAGCTGAAATGGTAAATGAATTGTAAAAAGAATGTAAAACAGGGTAAAATTGAATTTTGGCTTATATTAAACCTTAAATTTGACCAATGAAAAAATTGCTCCAGCCTGTGGGAATCGGAATACTATCCATGATTTTGATGATGGTCATACTTTGGCCATGGCAGACAGATGAATTTGCCGAAAACCGGGAAATCAGACTGAGGAATGTCGGGCATCAAATCCTGCTTGCTTCAGGGGATACCACCTCCCGGGTTTTGCCGATCAATAAAATCAGTGCCAGTGAATTCATTATCTTATTTGAAAGCCCATTCCAATTTGAGCCGGAAACCTTGGTCAAAGTGATTCATGCAGGTTTGAAGGAAGGATTGGTCACCAAAGAAGCTGAAGACAGCTATCAGGTGAATGTGCTGCAATGCATAGGCAATCAGATTGTATATGGCTATCAAATGTTCGATCAAAAGGACAAAACCCTTGTCCCATGTCAGGGCCGCATCCAACCTAAAGATTGCTATAGGATCAAAATCAAGTTTGATGCTGATCAAGTGACAGCTTCAAACTTTTCTGTCCCGATCATCATTGGTATTTTGGCTTTTGGTTTTTTGTTTTTCTTCAAACAGAATCCGCCAAAACCTGAAAGCCAAAAGATTGTCGACGAAAGCCAATCCATGATTATCGGAAAATTTGAATTCAATTCCGGTAGCTACCTTTTGAGAATTGGAAAAGAAGAAATCGAACTTTCCCAAAAAGAAAACAAGCTGCTCAAACTTTTTGCTTCCCACCAAAACGAAATCCTGGAGCGTGACCGCTTACTCAAAGAAATATGGGAAGATGAAGGCGTATTTGTCGGCAGAAGCCTGGACATGTTTGTATCCAAACTCAGGAAGAAACTTCTGCTGGATCCGAATATCCAACTTAAAAACATCCGGGGAATAGGGTATATTTTGCAGGTGGGTTGATCTAATTCAACTTGTTAACTTTTTAATCGGGTAAAAGTCATTTTGTTTTTTATTTAAAAAAAATTGTTTTGGCCTGAAATTGTTAACAAAGGCAATTTCCTTTGCTTCTTTGTGGCTTTGCGGGATATAAACTCAATTGTGCTTTACTCCCAAAAAAAGCCTACCTTTGTTCCACTTTGTAAAAAAGCTCGGCAAGTTGTAAGCCGCTTTTAATAAATCTCCCCGCTGATAAAGAACATACAACATCTCCATCGGCCCAATTACACTCAGCCAACATGGCATTCAAAAATTTAGGAATTATTGATCCTATCCTCAAGGCGGTCGCCAATGAAGGATACACTACCCCCACTCCCATTCAGCAACAGGCCATACCACTCGTTTTAGGTGGCAGGGATTTGCTTGGTTGCGCTCAGACAGGCACAGGAAAAACTGCAGCCTTCGCGATACCGATTATTCAATTACTCAGTCAGCACAAACAAAGAAGGCCGGGAATCAAATCCCTGATCTTGACGCCAACCAGAGAACTCGCTATACAGATTGACGAAAGTTTTGCCGCATACGGCAAATTTGCAGATATACGGCATACCGTTATTTTTGGAGGAGTTTCACAACTTCATCAAACCAATGCCCTCAAAAGAGGCGTAGACGTACTTGTAGCCACTCCGGGAAGGTTGTTGGATTTGATAAATCAGAGATTTGTGGACCTTAGACAACTTGAAATATTTGTTTTGGATGAAGCAGATAGGATGCTGGACATGGGTTTTATCCATGATGTGAAAAAAATTATTGCCTTGCTACCAAAGAAAAGGCAGACTCTTTTCTTCTCGGCTACTATGCCGCCCGAAATCCAAAAATTGGCTGACACCTTATTGACACAACCAGCTTTTGTGGAAGTTACCCCACCATCCTCCACAGTGGATAAAATAGAGCAAAAGCTTTTTCTAACTTATAAAGCAGATAAACCCAAACTCTTACTTTATTTGTTGGATAAAAAAAATATCGGCTCTGCACTGGTTTTTACCCGTACCAAACATGGGGCAGATAAGGTTGTGAAATTCCTTTTGAAGGAAAATGTAAAGGCTGCTGCTATCCATGGCAATAAAAGTCAAAATGCCAGACAGAATGCTTTGAATGATTTTAAAAATGGAAAGCTACAGGTTTTGGTGGCTACAGATATAGCGGCAAGAGGAATTGATATCGATGAGTTGGCCAATGTATTTAATTTTGATCTGCCAAATATACCGGAAACCTATGTGCACCGAATCGGTAGAACGGGCAGGGCAGGAAATTCAGGTATAGCCATGTCATTTTGTGATGCAGAAGAACTGAAGGACTTGAAAGATATTGAAAAACTGATCGGTAAAAAGATCCCGATCATTGAGGATCATCCTTATCCTTTCAAGGGAGTCATGAAGGAAGTCGCGCCTGAAAAAAAGAAAAAACCTCAACAGCAAAGCCGAAGAAGACGGTATTAATAGTAGACAGTCGCAGTGGGCAGTAAGCAGTCGCAATGGGCAGCCATACTTGCCTACTAGATATTTCTTACTGTAAACTGAATACTGCCTACTGGATACTGCCTACTGGATACTGCCTACTGGATACTGGATATTGAACAATAAAAACTATCTAAATTCATAATCCACCCCGGAGACCTGACTCAATAAAGTCGCGGGTGCATCCAAAGCTTTGGCATCTCCTCTTGGGGTGGGTGTCACAGGTGAGTTTTCCGACAAGTATCCCAACATCACCTGATGTAGTGTATAGGGTGTATTGACCACATTCTTCACATTACTCATTCTACATACGACATCCATGGGATCACCATCTCTTTCGCAGGCCGAGATTGTATAAGTTCTATTCAGGTCCAAAGGCTCACCTTTGACAGTGAAAGACTGAATCCTTTTACCTTCTTCACCAAAAGCATTGAAAGTGATTTCCATACCTTTGAATTTGGTCACCCAGCCTCCAAACCTTTTGGCTGCATCTACTGCAAACACATTGTTCAGTTCTTTTTCCATCCAGTCATAAAGTTGTTTGCCAGTAACTTCACCTTTCCTGACTACACTGTCCACAGGCAACATATCATAGATAAATCCCCTTGTGATCGGAATATTTCCGGTCGCATCAGGAGTGGCATGGGGTGGGCAAAATCTAAAACCATTGGAAAGCGCAATATCAACTTCAGGTAATTGCCATTTGACAGCGTCCACAACCATGGTATCGATTGGGTTTTCAATTACAAAATATCGGTAAAGGGGTATAGTACTGTAACCGACAATAGTATTGATTTCTTCTCTAAATGGTCCTTCTACCTGATCAATTACTTTCGAAATTCTAGGAGAAGGTGTAATCTTATCTGCATTAATTTCCAACAATTCATAGGTATCACCTACAACCTTCCCATCTTGGATCTGTAATTGGAGTCTACCCAAGAATGATCCAAAAGCTCCGGGCTGTACCACCTTTGCATATTTGCCCTGAATAGGTTTTCGGACCCTTTCGTGTGTATCTGCCCCCAAGATATAATCCACACCTTCACAGGCATGATGATTGGAAAGTGCTATTTCCTGGGAGAGCCCCGTATGTGACATGATGGCCACAAAAGCACAGTTTTCCTGATTTTTCAATACATCTACATAATGGGCAAGATTCATTTCCGGTTTGGTAAAAATAATCCCTTCACTATAGCCCGGAGACTGCCTTCTCGGAACCAGGTGATCATTGTAACCGATAAATCCAAACTTGACTCCGTTCACCTGCCAAATGTAATATGGTGGAAAGATCAATTCTCCCCTTTCACCATTTTCAAGTTCATGATACATATTGGCACAGACTTTCCCGGCATGAAGTGACCCCATCAAGTGTTGCATGGGCTCTTTGTTATAAACCACTTCCCAGTTACCCGGAGAATACAAATCGTATGACATGGCATTCAGGATAGGGACAATGGCTTCTCCTTTTGTTTTTACGGAAAGCATGGAGCCCTGAAACATATCCCCGGTATCTATCAAAAATGAATGCTCAGCTTTTGTCCTTTCCTGTTGAATAAAGTTATGGATATGGGCATAACCGCCTGTTTTCCTAAATGCAATCTTACCGTCCTCCCAAAACAGTTCATCATGTGGATGAATCTGACAATGAACATCTGTAGTCTGAAAAATGGTTGCAGTAAATGAGGAAGGTGGATCTATTTCTCCTGAAACAGCTGATTGGTTATTAGTTGATTGACAGGAAGTTGCCAAAGTACCAGCTCCAATCAAACCTGTACCTGCACCGAGCGCACCGAGTTTTTTTAGGAATTCTCTTTTGGAATTTTTCATTTAGGGTGTATTGTTTGAATTTGATTGATTTTGAGTTTTAATAATAAATCCACTCAAACGATTTTGTAGATCAAGTAAAGATTTTTTGAATAGATTGGAATTACCCAATATAATGTACAGTTTCAAAATTGGAAGATTAAAAACAATTAATCTGTGACTTTTATTACTGTTGATGTTTTTGTAAGAAAATCAATTCACAATTTTCTGAATCAAAATATCTGATTGTCCAAATCATAAAGATAAAACACAGGGAAATTAATATTACCTTGATTTGAAAAAAAACTGCGCTTGTATTCAGAATTTGTGCGCTTCTGTATTTTCAGAAATAATTGATTTACTTAGGCTATAATTTTGGTCCAGTCGAAATCAAAAATAATTTGAACATGAAGACATCCCATTCAAAACCCTTTATTGCCACTATAATTTTGTTCTTTTTGGTTCTATCTGTCATTGCCAATGACATTGATGAAAAATCATTGCTATGGAAGATTTCAGGAAAAGGCCTTGAAAAAGGATCCTATCTGTTCGGCACCATCCATATCATTTGCCAGGATCAGTTTTTCATGGATGAAAGAATTGAAAAGGCCTTGGAATCCACCCAGAAAATAGCCTTAGAATTGAACATGATGGATCCAAATATGATGGCAGAGATGCAACAGCTTTCTGTCAATAAAGACTTCAAAAATATCAAAGGTGATTTGACAGCCGATCAAGCAGCAGCATTGGATGAATTTCTTACCAAATCCTATGGCGCTGGATTGGATCAACTGGGTATTTTAAAACCCTTTGTCCTATCTTCCATGGTCATGCTTAAAATGCTGCCCTGTGAACAACAAAGCAGCTATGAGATGTTTTTTGTTGAGAAAGCCAAAGACCGGCAATTAGAAATGGTGGGCTTGGAGAGCGTAGCCTTTCAGATAGGAATTTTTGATGAAATACCCCAGAAAATTCAAATTGAAGATCTTGCTAAACTTGTCACAGATGATGAGAGTATGGAAGAATTCGAAAGTTTGGTGGCCGCGTATTTGGAAGAAGATATTGAAGAACTTTATAGCCTAATCGCGGATAATGACATGTTCAAAGAATATGGAGACCTGCTATTGGCCGATAGAAATGCCAATTGGATACCTGTCATTGAAGAGCTGATTCATCAGCAGCCGACCTTCATTGCTGTCGGGAGCGGTCATTTGGCATCTGAAACTGGCGTCATAGCTTTGTTGAGAAAAGCAGGATATACGGTGGAAGCTGTAAGGTGAAATATGTGGGTTTCTCAGGACATGCCGATTACAAAGCCCATTTACGGATGCTTGAGCATACCGATACCTTTTAGGTTTGTCAGATGGTCATCAATGCCTTTGACCCCAACTACAAAATTCTTATCAACAACGTCCTTAGCCAATTGATTAAAAAAATAAATGGCAGGATTTGGCTGGGAACAGTAGGAATGGAAAAAATGGTGCAATTTTGATTTTTGAGATAGTAGGGAAATTATTCTTAAATTGTCAATAAAAAATGGCAAACTCAACCCTCCACACCATCCTTGGTTCGACCGGTAACATCGGAACCTTTTTGGCCAAAGACTTGACTGCCTACACCGACAATATCCGTCTGGTAAGCCGCAATCCATCGAAAATCAATCCTAAAGACCAATTGATGAAGGCCGATCTTTTACATCGAGGCGAAGTAGATGAGGCAGTTAAGGATTCTGATATTGTCTATCTTGTTTCCGGCATCTCTTACAAAACCAAAATTTGGCAGGAACAGTGGCCCATTATTATGGGAAACACCATTGAAGCATGCAAAAAACGTGGAGCCAAATTGTTGTTTTTTGACAACATGTATTGCTATGATCCTTCACATGTCGGACACCTCACAGAAGAGACCCCGGTCAATCCTCAAAGCAAAAAAGGGAAAGTTCGGGCTGAAATTGCACAAATGATCTTGGACGAAGTAAATTCAGGCCAACTAACAGCTATGATTGTCAGGGCAGCGGACTTTTACGGCCCGGGAGCCAAACTGAGCTTCCTCAATGAATCTGTTATCAACCGCATGAAAGCAGGGAAAACCGCCCAATGGCTTTATGCAGGCGACAAGAAACATTCCTTTACTTATATTCCTGATGCAGCCTATGCCACCGCATTTTTAGCACAACAGAAAGATACCTGGAATCAAGTATGGCACTTGCCGACCTCCAAGGCTTATCCGACAGGACAGGAAGCTGTAAACATCCTCGCCAAACATCTTGGAGTTGAGCCGAAACTTCAGATTCTTAGCCCCTTTATGCTCAATTTGGTTTCTCTGTTTATCCCTGTTTTGAAAGAAGTTAAGGAATTAAGGTATCAATTGGATCAGGATTATTGTTTTGATTCTTCCAAGATTGAAAAGGCGTTTGGGTTGAAGGCGATTGATTTGGAAGAGGGATTGAGAAAATGCCTTGAGTAGCTTATGGGAAAAATTTGTAAATATCTTTTCTGCGAAGAGCTCTTTCAAAAATAATTTTACCATTCGAATATTGAACTCCAATTCTATATTCCCCAATCGATAATGCAACAAAGGCTCCTCACCTTTCTGTTTGAGATTCTCTTTTTTAAATGATATCAAATGCGACATCCATATCGAGAAAAAGTTCAGGCAAACTTCCTTTTAACATGGGATTTTATTAATTACTCGTCAAATTCCTCTGGTTTTTCATAATTTCCTTCAAATTCCTCTGCTACCAAATCATCTTGGCTCAACCAATATTCAGAGGTCAGGATTTTAAAATTCTGACCATCTGTTGTTGTCAAATCCCATAGAATATCTTCCGCTTCCGGAAAAGGAGTTGAGCCTGTCATCTTATCCCCAAACAACCTTTTGATCAGATTGCTGCCCGAAAGTCCTTCACTCAATAATTTGAGTGTAACTTCTTTCGTCAACTCAACATCCTCTTCTTTTCCAAGAGGGGTAATTGTACACTCAAACTGACTGGCTTTAGTGTTTGGGAATTTGCCATTAAAGGCTTTATACAATAGTTGGTTGATGTGAAAAAGGGTGCCATGAAGATTGATCTCAGGATACTCTTCAGCTATTTTATCCAGCAACATGTCGTTTGAAATCTGTTCTATCTGCCCTTTGTTCAAATCATCACTCAACTTATATTCCAAAACAATGGCGGCAGCTTCATTGGGTTCATAATCAGTAATGGCCATCATCAACAATTCTCTCAAAGAATCTTCATCCGAACTTTCAGCATCAGGAAACCCAAATAGACTCAATAATTCAATATAATCCGCTGTTGACCAATAATCTGAAACCTCATCTAAAGTTTTGAATGAATTAATTTTTATTTGAAATTTCATATTTTTTTTAAATTTTATACAAGTTAGTAAGTAATCTTTATGATGTAAGGGATTAGCTCGGATATATCTGATGTCACTAGGCAGGTATTGGTTAGCGAGGACGTTAGGTGCAGTCCCGTACAGCTGTCGGGAGTATCTACACCTTTTCTTTCATTGGAAATTTTAATTCCAGTATAGATGAATGTTATTAATACCATTCAAGTGCCAGAAACAACTAAGGATAAATAGCTTTTATAAAGTTGTTTTTCGTGATCATACGTTGATTTCCGATTGAAAATTGGTTGGAATATCGGGGTGTAGTTACAAACTCATATCTTTAAACTGAACCAAAAAACAGAATAAAGGTGTAGCCTGATTTGCAAATTAAGTACAGCAATGCTGATACTGCGGTGTAGGGATCACACCTTTATTTTTTCCTCTTCGAATCTGAATAGTACCCAGGCATGAAGAACTCCTTCAATGCTCCATAACGATGAGTTAAGAACAAGAGGGGATACTGTTTTTATAAACCTTCTATCCTATGTTAAAATATTCTGTCGGACTGGATGTTTCTAGTAAATCTATCAATGGCTGCTTATCTTCCATAGATAAAGGTCAAAAAGTAACGGTGAAATCCACCCAGACTTTCCCAAATTCAAAAACCGGTTTTAAATCGATGGATTCTTGGATCAAAAAAAACCGAAAGGATGAAAACGTCCCTT
>CAZLJT010000062.1:0-15611 GCA_964559905.1 uncultured Aquiflexum sp. | reverse complement strand
GAACTCCCGGATAACTCGGCCTTTTTATGAAGGGAATAAAACTATTGTCAGCATCAGGATAAAATAGCATCAAAACAGCCCCTTTGCGATGGTCATCACGAATCATGGACGCAAAACGCTTTTCATCTATAGGCTGCGGAGACATGGTAATTTGACCCAATCTCCCCGGCAATGGATGCTCTAGCATCAACTCAAGTCTTTTTACAACTTTCTTTAAATCCATGGTATTTCTCCTGATTTTAAAATAAACTCTTTCAAATTAAAAAACTCCAAATTATTCGCTGAGGTTCATGCCAATCAACTACTTTGATTAATGTTGAAAATATTCCAGACAAATTGGATTCTCCAAGTCGTTAAAAATCAATATTATCCAGTTTATCTTTGATATACTTTGTCTTAGGGTATTGGGTGGTATGAAAAGGATGATTAAAAACATAATACACTTGTTGTTCAGGATCAATCAGCCAGACTTTTGGAGTGACTCCTTCTTCGTCTTCAAAAAAACCGGTAACCATCAAATATTCCGGACTTACCCAAACTGCCTCCTCAAAACCACCTGATGGACCCATGAATAAGAGTCTTTCCCGCATGCCATTGGATTTAAAATATATCACTTCCGAATCAGGATTAAAGGAGACCCCACCTTCCTCCGGAATCACTACTTTGTAACTATAAATATCCACTACCCCACCACCCTCGGGATGTGGAATCAGGAATTTATGGAAGGGATTTCCAGGTTGAATAAAATTTTCTTCCGGCCACTCTAAGGATTCGTAAGCGACTTCTCTGCTCATGGAAAATTTTCTTACCTCAAATCTGGGGTCCACTTCTTTCCAGAAACTACCCCATTGGGAAACCTGTTGTAACCCGCTGCTCAGAAGTTGGTTGAATTCTTCCTCTTGAGAAATGCTTTTTTCTGAAATGATCTCTTCCGATTTTTCTTTTTGAAAAGTACAGCCTCCTATCAATACCAAAGCAAGGATCATCAATCGTTTTATGGAAAGGTTCGAAAGAAGACGCATAGAAATGAATTAAATAATTGCGAATGAAGCATAAAATCCCCAAAAATCAAAAAAGGTCAGAACATTGCGCTGACCTTTTTTATCTCTCAAACCTATTAAACCTATTGTAGATATTCATTGATTGAATAACACTCGGGAAAGGTAAATAATGTTTTTAAAATGTCCAAACAATCGATTGCGAAAATTTTATTTTGTCACAATCTCCTCAATTAATATTGTGGATTTTAGCTGTTTTTTTGAGATCTAAATAGGGTAAAATTTAATAGCCAATATGCTATCCAATTAATCTTGTGAAAAAATAATTATCCTTATTAAAAGAAATTTGTTGTGGATTGAATTAACATTTCTGCATTTTGAAACAAATTTTTATGCCGGATTTTCAGTTGATCCACTTATAGTTTGACATTCTTTATATCTTTCAGAACTACTTTGTATCTCAATGCTTAATATAAATGAAATCAAAAACAGGGAGAAAAAAAGTTTTATGGATAATGAAAAAATAAGCTATACAGTAAGGGAAATGATAGAAGGATTTGGATTTTACATCAGCTCCTTCAATGAATTGACCCGACTTGCTCCGGATTATTTTAAACATCGGGATTGGACAGCCATGCAACAAAACCATCGTCGAAGATTGAGACTTTACAAAAATCAGGTCAAAACCACCGGGTTACATCTGAAAGATTTCTTAGGTGAGATTTTAGATGATTACCATTTTTGGATCGAGGCAAAAGCAGCCTATTCAGCAGCTATCCAAGAAAGCAAAGAAAAGGAATTGGCAGAAACTTTTTTCAATTCCATTATTAGAAAAGCATACCATGGATTGGCCATCAATGATCAATTGATGTATGTCCATGAAGGATATAACTCCTGTGACATCTATCCAGATGAAAACTTATATTACAGCTATCCTGTGGAATGGGGCTATAAAAAAATTCTGGACAAAATGTTGGATGATTTTGATTTTGGAGTTCCTTTTTTGAACCGGGATAAAGATATCAGGTTTTTGAAATTGGCTATCCAGGAAGTGATTTTAACCCGATATAAGACCAGTCCGGAAACCAGAACCCAGGTATTGAAAAGCGTCTTTTTCAGAAATAAAGCAGCTTATCTTATTGGCAGGATCAGGGTCAGAAACAAATGGATGCCTTTTGTTATTCCTTTTGTAAACACTTCAGATGGAGTAGCAGTAGATACCATGATATTTGACCCCAACCTGATGAGTGGTCTGTTCAGTTTTACCAGGTCTTATTTCATGGTGAAGGCTGATATTCCTTCTCAAATGATCTCATTTCTCAATTCTGCCATTCCGAATAAAAAAATCCATGAATTGTATAATGCCATTGGTTTCAATAAACACGGCAAAACAGAGTTTTACAGGGATTTTCTTGGCCATTTGCAACAAAGTAATGACCAATTTGTCATTGCGGAAGGAGTCATGGGAATGGTCATGACGGTGTTCACCCTACCTTCTTATAATATTGTCTTCAAAATGATCAAGGATTATTTCGATCCCCCTAAAACAATGACGAGGCAAGAAGTCAGGGAGAAATATAAAATGGTCGGACTGCATGACCGGGTCGGAAGGATGGCGGATACACATGAATTTGAAGAGTTTCATTTACCATTGGACAGGATTCATCCTGACCTCATGAAGGAACTCAAAAATACGGTCAATTCTCTTATCGAAATAAATGGTTCAGAACTCATTATCAAACATGTCTACATAGAAAGGAGAATGATTCCCTTGAATTTATATTTGGAAAATTGCAGTTATGAAGATGCAAAAAAAGCTGTAGAAGAGTATGGAAATGCCATTATTCAATTGGCACAGGCCAATATCTTTCCAGGTGACATGATGACTAAAAACTTTGGTGTAACCAGGCAAAAAAGGGTTATATTTTATGATTATGATGAAATCGAATTTTTGACCGATATGAATTTCAGGAAGAAACCCAAGCCTGAAAATTTCGAACAGATCTATGCTGCCACTCCTTGGTATGATATTGCCTCTAATGATGTGTTTCCGGAGGATTTCAAAAAATTCATGATCGGAAGAAATGATGTGAAGGAATATTTTTTTGAATTCCACAAAGATCTTTTTGAACCTGAATTTTGGCAAAAAATTCAAAACAGAATCCTAAAGGGAGAATTGATCCACGCATTCCCATATCCGGAGCATATCAGATTTAGACCTTCACTGGAAATTTAGAGGATTATTTTAACCTTTTCCTGCAATATCATAGGTTTTTTCTTGAAGTTTCAACCCCTTTTCATAATAGACATCCACTTTCATATCATTCCTCCACCCTATGACCAATAAACCTTTACCATGGATATCATCATCAAAATATTGAGGTTCAAACCCTTTGTAAAAAGTGTCTGGATCGTTTTCAAAATTGACCAAAAGCAGTCGTTTCATTGGATCAATATGAAATGAAAAAGGATTTAAAATCCGGTTGTTTTTTTCATTTAAATAAATGGACTCGGAATGCTGCATATTCATCAAATTAGGGATTTTACAATTGGTTGAATACAAAGAGAAATTATCCCAAAAACCCCAATTCTCTCTTTTGCTTATTTTTGGAACACAAATTTATCTTTTGACTTTTAATTCGGTTAAAACCAAAATCAACTGATTATATGATTCTTATCAGTTGATTTTAGAGGTTATCAAAGTACCTTTGTTCTATTAATTTCGAAAAAGATGAGGATAGTTTTTCTCATATTTATTTTAATTCATGCCCTGATACATATCATGGCATTTCTTAAGGCCTTTGAGCTTGCGGAGTTAAAAGAATTTACCGGCCCGGTTTCAAAACATATGGGATTGATCTGGTTCACAGCATTCATAATCTTATCAGCTACCGCTATTTTTTATTTTTTCAATAACCCATATTGGTGGGTTTTGGGGTTAATTGGTGCATTACTGTCTCAGATACTGATATTTCAATTTTGGTCCGAAGCCAAATATGGTACCATTCCCAATGTCCTGATTCTTTTTGTTGCTATAATTGCCTGTTCCCAGTTCTTTTTTGATAAAAAAATTCAAAAAGAGATCTCCTATATTCTGGATGAATCCGCAGTCCTAAAGAACAAAATCATTAAGCAAGATATGCTCGTTGATCTTCCTTCTCCTGTCCAAAATTGGCTTGAAAACTGCGGTATTATTGGAAAGCCAGCGATAAGAAATGTCCAAATGGAACAGTTGTTTGAAATCAAGCTCAAACCCGAACAGAAAATTTGGTACAGAACAAAAGCTGAGCAATACATTACTTCCAATCCACCTTCATTTGTCTGGACTGCGCATATGCAGGTCATGCCCTTATTGTATGCCTCTGGCCGGGATAAATTCATTGACGGAAAAGGTGAAATGCTCTTTAAATTACTTTCAATATTTCCTGTTGCCAATGACGGTAACAATCCAGAGATCGATGAGGCTGCTATTCAAAGATTTTTGGGGGAGATTGTCTGGATTCCATCCGCTGCATTGGAAAAATATATCAAATGGGAAGTAATTGACGACAATTCTGCAAAAGCTACCTTATCCTACCAAGGTACCTCAGGTTCGGGTATTTTTACCTTCAATGAAAAAGGAGAAGTGGAGAAATATACCGCAATGCGGTATATGGGAAGTGGGCCTGATGCAAAAAGATTTGAATGGTATATCGATATAGCAGAGAATAAAGAAATGAATGGCATCATTGTTCCCAATAAATGCAGTGCAACTTGGGTTTTACCTTCCGGTGAATGGACCTGGACTGAAATTGAAGTCTTAAAAATAAATTTCAACTGAATATAATTAATTTATTGTACTAGTTTTGGTCTGTGTTCTGTGACAAATTGAAAGAATTATCAATAAATAAATCACCTGTAATTATGCCTGTTTCACGAGGTTTAAAATTATTTTCAATAGTAGTCTTTATTCTACTACCGATCTATAGTCACGCACAATATCCTTATCTAGGGATGCAGACAAGCTGGAGAAAAAGTATGGTCAGCGCTACCATGAACCCTGCTGAAATTAATAATCTAAACCGAAAAGTTGAAGTAGGTTTTTTTGCAACTAATGGTGTAATCAGTACCAACACGCTGTCTTTTGGACAAATGTTGGGTAATACCGATGATTTATGGGACAAATTGATCAGCGAAGCGAGTGGCAATATTCAGGGTACAACGGAAGGGACTGTAATGATGCCTTCTGTAGGCATTAAACTAAATAAGTGGTCAGTGGGCATTCTTTCACAGGCCTATATATCTGGAAATATCATTGACATAAATGCTGATTTGGGAAGACATATTACAGATAATCGCAATTCTTTAAATTCAACTTCTTTTGGAATTGACAATCCGCAAAATCAAAGAATTGCAGGTTCAACCTGGGTAGAAACAGGATTTATCATTGGAAGAGAAATCTGGAACAATAAAAACAGTAAGCTGTCGCTTGCAGGAAATTTTAAAATGGTCTATCCGATAAATTACAACAATATAGGAGTTGATGCATTTCAGGGAGTTTTGATAAGAGATGGATCAGAAATTACGATTTCAGATGCCAGTGCTTCCATTAATTTGATTTACAATAGAGATCTTGTTGATTTTAGAAGTCTTGATTTTGATTACAGTAATTTAACATTTGAAAATCCTTCAGGTTTTGGACTTGATTTTGGGGTAAACTGGCAATTGAAGAATGAAAGAGGGGTATGGCTGAACAGCGGTTTGGCGGTAAGGAATATTGGAAAAGTGAAGTTTGGGGATAACTTTACTGCCCATAATTTTTCAATGAACATTCCTGAGGGCACTGATTTCAATATTGATGTATTGAATACCGATCTTGAGAATGTGAGAAAGGTTTTTTTGGAAAATGATAATTTCAGTTATACATCAAGCAGAGAAGGTTTTGAAGTTTATCTTCCAACTGTTTTAGCATTGAATGGCGATTTAAAAATATCTGAGATTTTCTATTTGAGTTTTTATGGACAAACATTTATCCAAAATAAAAATTACGAATTCCAGATACCAAACGCCAATATTGTATCCCTTGTACCGAGTGCGATTTTTGGAAAATTTGAAGTTTATTCCCCTTGGACATATTTTGATATTTCTAACCTCACAGTAGGTTTGGGTTTGAGATACGGCGGATTTTTTATCGGATCTAATTCTATAATCAGTGGGGTATTAGCAGATACCAACAAGCTGGATGTACATGCAGGTTTGAATTGGAGTTTTGGTAGGATCCAATAAATACTCTTACAACTTCAGGAGATACATTGCAACTCCAAAATAAACCGCCAAACCCAATAAATCATTGGCTGTGGTGATAAAAGGTCCTGACGCAATCGCAGGGTTAATACCAAACTTATCCAAAACGAGTGGAGTGACCGTTCCCATAAAAGATGCCAGCAAAACGACACAAAACAATGCCAGGCCTATGGTTAGCCCAAATATATATTCAAAGCCATAAACAAACACAACTATCAAAAAAACAAAAGATGCCAAAACAACCCCATTGACTAAAGCAATCAAAAGAGCTTTTATAAATCTTTGCCAAGGAGTATCATCAAATACCGATTTGGAAGCCAATGTCTGCACCACCAAAGAAGAGGATTGAATACCAACATTCCCTCCAGTGGCCGCCACCAACGGGATAAAAGAAGCCAGGGCAATGTATTTTTGTAAGCCTACTTCAAAAAACTCAATAATCTGGGATCCCATCAGACCTCCCATCACTCCAATCAGTAACCAAGGCAACCTGGCTTTGGAAATCCTGAATACACTGTCAGATTCTTCCACATCTGCGGAAATACCCGTCATTGCCTGAATATCTTCTTCAGACTGTTCCCTGATAAGATCCAAAATATCATCCACTGTGATTCTTCCAACCAGTCTGTTTTTGGCATTTACCACAGGGACAGATTCCAAATCATATTTTCTCATGATTTCCGCTACTTCTTCGCCATCCATGTGAGTTGGTATGGAAATGATCTCCGGCTCATAGATGTCAGCGATTTTGGTATCGGCTGAAGCCAAAATAATTTTCTTTAAAGAAACCCTACCCAAGAGATGCTGTCTATTGTCCACCACATAAATCGAATAGATTTTTTCCACCTTCTCTGCCTGCCTACGGATTTCTTCAATAGTCTGGATCACATTCCAGTTTTGGTTGGCCCTGATAAATTCTTTGGCCATCAAGCCACCTGCGGAGTCCTCATCATACCTTAATAGGTCAAGGATATTTGCTGACTTTTCTTTTTCTTGGAGATGCGAAATAACTCCTTCTCGCTCCCGTGACGGCATCAGAATCAAAATATCCGCCGCATCATCTGAGTCCATTTTATCTATAAGCGCAGCCAACTCAATAGGTTCCATTTCCCGGATGACTTTCACCAAGGAGTCCTCTTCCAATTCAATAAGAATATCTGCCGAAATATCGGAATTCAATAATCGAAGTACATAGATAGCCTCATCCATATTGAGCTCATCCAAAATGGCTGCAATATCGGCTACATTGGCACCGTCAAGTGATTGGATAATGAAGTCATTATCCAGCAATTCAATCCCTTCCCGGAGACTTTCCAAATATTCTTTGGATAACTCAAATGTTCTTATTGGTTCCAAGATTCCTGTAACTTTTTGGTTAATCCGATAAATTCCTGAACATCCAATTGCTCAGCCCTTTTATCCATAATCGGGTCCTGATTCAAAGATTCAGAAAGACCCATGGATTTCAAACAATTTCTTAGTGTCTTTCTTCTGGTAGAAAAACCCTGTTTCACCACTCTGAAAAAGACTTTTTCATCACAATCTAATTTATTTACTTTATTCCTTTTCAAACGGATGACTCCTGAATTTACTTTGGGTGGAGGATTGAATACCTCGGGAGAAACTGAAAACAAATACTCAATATCATAAAAGGCCTGAAGCAAAACAGATAAAATTCCGTAATCTTTATTCCCTTTGGGAGAGGCTATCCGCTGTGCCACTTCTTTCTGCAACATGCATACCACTTCTGTAACCTGATGTCTTTGCTCCAAAACTTTGAAGAAAATCTGGGAGGAAATATTGTAAGGAAAATTTCCCACAATAGCATATGGTTCTCGTATGAGAGTTGCAAAATCCCCTTGAAGAAAATCGGCTTCTATGATTTTGTCCCCCAAATCAGGGTGTTTTTTATGTAGATACTGAATGGACTCCGAATCGATATCTACCAGATAGAGATCCCAATTTTGTAGCAAAAGGAAATCTGTCAAAACCCCCATACCCGGCCCAATTTCGAGAACTTTTCTGATTCCCTGATGGCCCGTCACGGACTTGGCGATTTTTTCCGCTATTCCGAGATCAGTCAAAAAATGCTGTCCAAGATGTTTTTTGGGTTTGACTTTCTCCATTGCCTATACTAAGTTTATTTTATATAAATTGCAGTTCAAAAATAAGGGAATTATCCTTAAGCCCTACTATTATTTCAGAAGGTAACAGGAAGCTCCATCAAGTAATTCCATTCAAAAACTATCCGGTCTTTATTTTGGCCAAAGAAAATTCAAAATAATTTAAAACTCATAATTATTAGCTAAAGCTAAAGCATCAATTTTAATGAATCCAAAGAAAAACAAACCAGTTATAGGAATCAGTATCGGAGACATCAATGGTATAGGTGTAGAAGTTACCATCAAGGCATTATTGGATAACAGAATTCAAAAACTAATCACCCCGGTTATCTACGCACATGGGAAAGTTCTTTCATTTTACCGAAAACAATTGGGTCTTGAAGACTTTAATTTTATGCAGATCCGACACATTGATGAGGTACACCATAAAAAAATCAATGTCATCAATGTCTTAGAGGAAAGTCCTGAAATAATTGCAGGAGTAGAAACCCGAGAGGCTGGAAAAATGGCTTTATCATCCCTTGACGCTGCAATAAATGACCTTAAAGAAAACAAGTTGGATGGATTGGTTACTGCACCTTTGAATAAAAACAATATTAATACCCCAGAAAAAAGATTTGTTGGGCATACGGAATACCTTACCGAGTCTTTCGGGGTAAAAAATAGCCTGATGTTTTTGGTGTCCGAGGATGTCAGAGTGGGTTTGGTTACAGGTCATATACCCATTAAGGACGTATCCTCAAGCATTTCAGATACCGGAATCAAAACCAAATTGGATATCATGATCAAATCCCTAAAGGATGATTTTGGTATAGGAAAACCAAGAATTGCAGTTTTGGGTCTCAACCCACATGCAGGAGAAGATGGGCTTTTGGGCGATGAAGAAGAGAAAATCATAATTCCTGTTATTAGAGATTATAAGGACAAAGGGCATCTTGTTTTTGGTCCTTATTCAGCAGATGGATTCTTCGGAATGATGTACCAAAAGAAATTCGATGGGGTTTTGGCCATGTATCACGATCAGGGATTGATACCTTTCAAATCATTGGCCTTTGAAACAGGAGTGAATTTCACTGCGGGACTACCCATAGTCCGGACATCTCCCGACCATGGCACAGCTTATAACATAGCAGGAAAAAATCTTGCAAATGAAGGCTCAATGCGCGCAGCTATTATGCAAGCTTATGATATTATTAGAAACAGAAATGATTGGGAAGAAGAAAATGATTAAATCCCACTCACTGATTATATTTCTTTCACCTGATTCGTAAATAATAAATACTACCCAAATGAACAAAAAAGAATACAGTAATGGAGAGGTTACTATCACTTGGGAACCGGAAAAGTGTATCCATTCAGGAATCTGCGTGAAAGGTTTACCTCATGTTTTTCAACCAAAGGACAAGCCTTGGATCAAAATTGATGCGGCACCGACCGATGCATTGGTAAAGCAAGTCCAAAAATGTCCTTCGGGAGCTTTGGGATATTATTTTGAAAAGGGTGAAAATCAAACTGAATCCACCAAAACCGAACAAATTGTAGAATTGATGCCAAATGGGCCATTGATGGTTTATGGAAACATTGAAGTCAAATACCCTGACGGGAAATCCGAAAAAAAATATAAGGTAACCGCTTTCTGCCGTTGTGGTGGTTCTTCAAACAAACCTTACTGCGATGGAACCCACAAGAAAACAGGATTTCAGGGCTGATCTTTTATGAAGGGGAAAATACACATTTGGTTGCTTTTCTTGGTTGGAATATTTTTCGGTTTTGTTATTGCCAAAAAACTGGATAACATTAGCCGAAATGATATTCGACATGCCCAAAATCTGTTTCACCTGGATTTTTCCAAATCAGAGATAGATACCTTGATGGGTTATTTGGAAAACAACAGGAAGGGTTATGATTCTATGAGAAGCTATAGCTTGGATAATGTTATTTCTCCGGCTGTATCATTCGACCCTTATCCCTTGGACTTTTTAATCAAACCATCAAACGGAATCAACAATTGGATTATTAATGAAGCAGTCCATTTACCGAAGGATAAGGATTCCATAGCCTTTTTATCTATCAGAGATCTGGCTGGTCTGCTCAAATCCCAAAAAATCAGTTCTGTGGAATTAACAGAAATTTATCTGGAACGCATAAAAAAATATGACAGTCAGTTATTTTCTTTTATTACCCTTACTGAAGATTTGGCCATTGAGCAGGCAAAAAAAGCAGATGAAGAAATTGCATCCGGAAAATACCGAAGCCCGCTTCACGGGATTCCCTATGGGATAAAAGATTTGGCAGCAGTTCCCGGCTATCCTACCACTTGGGGTGCTGCACCCTATAGAAATCAAGTCATTGATCAAACAGCCACTGTAGTCCTGAAGATGGAAGAAGCTGGTGCGGTCTTATTGGGGAAACTGGTCTCAGGAACTTTGGCAAGAGGTGATGTATGGTTTGGTGGGAAAACAAAAAATCCTTGGGACTTGAAACAGGGAGCATCAGGCTCCTCTGCAGGTCCCGGTTCTGCAACAGCTGCAGGCTTGGTTGCTTTCTCGATTGGCACAGAAACAATGGGATCCATCGTCTCCCCCTCCACTAGGTGTGGGATTACAGGTTTGAGGCCTACATTTGGAGCTGTCAGTCGCTATGGGGTAAGGACTCTTTCTTGGAGTATGGACAAAATAGGGCCTATGTGCAGGTATTCCTCTGACTGTGCCATAGTTTATGATTATATCCGAGGAGAGGACGGAAAGGACAGATCAGTAGCTGATGCAGCTTTCAATTATTTAGAAGATATTGACCTTAAAAATCTAAAAATCGGTTACTTCCAGGATCCTTTTCAAAAAGACAGTTCCGGAAACAATATCAATAATAACCGTACATTACGAGAATTGCTGAACATGGGAATAATCCCTGAAAAAGTATCCCTTCCGGAAAAGTATCCATTTGAAGTGTTCGATATTATCCTACGTGCAGAATCAGGAGCATTTTTCGATGAATTGGTTTTGTCGGGAAAACACGCTGAATTAGTCGAACAGCATGCCGGATCCCGGGCAAACTCCCTAAGGCAATCGAGATTTATCCCCGCAGTGGAATATCTTCAGGCAAACAGACACAGAAGGGTGCTTCTTGAGGAGATGCATCATATCTTAAAAGATTATGACATCATCCTTTCTCCTACTTTTGGGGGCAGGCAAATGCTGATTACCAACCTTACCGGACATCCCGCTTTAAGTTTGCCCAATGGATTTGATGAAAAGGGAAGACCAACCGGAATTACCTTAATAGCAAATTACTTTGATGAAGCCAAGCTGATTGCTTTTGCTGAGAGCTATCAAAAAAAATACATGTATCACGGTAACATTCCAAGAGGATTCGAATAGAAATAAAAGCCTTAATGAATAGAATTTTACCGATTATTGTACTTTCTCAGTTTCTGTGTACTTCACTTTGGTTTGCTGGAAATTCGGTTTTACCTGATCTTGTTTCAAATCTGGATCTCAGCCCCGATTACCTGGGCCATCTGAGCAGTGCGGTACAATTGGGTTTTATTTCTGGGACACTGGTTTTTGCCATCTTCACCATTGCAGATAAACTTTCCCCATCCAAAGTATTCTTTACCAGTTCCATCATTGCCAGTCTCTTCAATTTCTTTATAAGTCTGGAAGGTATCAATGGTACGGACATTCTACTTTTTAGATTTTTAACTGGCTTTTTTCTTGCAGGAATATATCCGGTAGGGATGAAAATAGCTTCTGATTATTTCCAAAAAGGATTGGGCAAATCCTTGGGATTATTGGTTGGAGCATTGGTATTGGGTACAGCATTCCCTCATTTGGTCCGAAGTTTGACCGAAAGTTTACCCTGGAGATATGTCATTTACAGTACCTCAGCTTTTTCCACCATAGGAGGCGTATTGATTATAGCCTTTGTTCCTGATGGCCCTTATCGGAAATCAAGCAGGAAATTTGAACTTGGGGCATTTTTAAATATTTTCAAAATCAAATCCTTTCGCGCAGCAGCCTATGGCTATTTTGGTCATATGTGGGAGTTGTACGCATTTTGGGCTTTCATTCCCTTCATGCTACAATATTACAGCAATCTTCATTCCATTGATTTCAATATTCCGCTTTGGTCATTTTTCATTATAGCTGTTGGTGGTATTTCCTGTGCTTTTGGTGGTTTTCTTTCGATCAAATCCAATCCAAAACATATCGCCGCTTTTGCCCTTGGACTTTCAGGAGTTTGCTGCCTATTCTCCCCTTTATTCATCTCGATGGAATACCCGTTTATCTTTTTGTTTTTTCTATTAATCTGGGGTCTGGCAATTACCGCTGATTCTCCGATGTTTTCCACGTTGATAGCCCAAAATTCTCCTGAAACATCCAGAGGTACAGCCCTGACTATTGTGAATAGTATAGGTTTTGGCATTACCATCCTCAGCATTCAGCTTTTAAACTTTCTTTCCTTATCCATTCAAACAGAATATCTTTTTCTGATTTTAGGTTTTGGGCCAATATTTGGACTGATATCGATGATCAGGTTAAAATTTTTCAAGAACTAACTGAAAATTCTACCAGAAAGCTTAATTTTATTTCTAACCCTTGTGGTTTTTACTTTGAGATCAGATTATTTAAGCACTAACCCAAAACTATATGACCCAAACTATTCTGTTCTTGATACTTTTTTACATTTTCATGCCCGTTGTCATTCTTTTTATTTGCTATAAATATCCTTTCATCAATAAACTTGGTCCGGTTATTTTGGCTTATATATTTGGTTTGATACTTGGGAATTCCGGGATTTTCCCATCCATGGGCTCCTATTTAAATGATTATTTGATCACCAATCCAAAAGCAGGAATCAGTGATATTGAATTATTGATAGGTCAAAAGTTGCTTACCGAAAATGATTTGTTGGCGTTTCGGATTTACAAACTCAAGGATACCATTACAAGTATCACTATCCTTTTGGCCATTCCGCTGATGCTTTTCTCTGCAAATATCCGGGACTGGGGACAATTGGCAGGAAAAACTTTTATTTCTATGATTATTGGCCTTTTTTCGGTGGTAACAATGATTGTATTGGGATTCTTTATTTTCAGTGGAAGTGGAATAAATGATTTATGGAAGCTTTCAGGTCTTTTGGTAGGGGTCTATACAGGCGGAACACCTAATCTTGCTTCCTTGAAATTGATGTTGGATGTGGATGCCGAAATTTATATTTTGACCCATACCTATGATTTGATTGTCGGGGTTTTTTATCTCAGTTTTTTGCTGACCATAGGGAAGAGGATTTTTTTCAGGTTTCTTCCGGCATTTCCAGCCACCATAATTGAAAATAAAAAAATTGAGACAGATCAAAGAGAACCTTTCTGGATTGCCCTGAATGCCAAGTACTTCAAGCCATTGTTAAAAGCCTTTGGAGTAGCAATTATTATTATTTTGTTGGCAGGAGGATTGTCCATATTGGTTCCTGAAAGCTTATTGATGGTGGTTGTTATTTTGACAATTACTACTTTGGCTATTTTGGCTTCATTGATTCCGGCAATTAATCGGATCAGATTTACTTTTGAGTCGGGCATGTATCTGATTTTGATTTTCAGTTTAGTAGTGGCCTCGATGGCTGATATAAGAAACTTTGCCGGATTGACTCCAGGGTTATTTGGATATATCAGTTTGGCAGTATTCGGGTCACTTGGACTCCATTTCTTACTGAGTAAACTTTTCCAAGTAGATGCCCATACTACTATGATTACTTCTGTTGCATTTATTTGTTCTCCGCCATTTGTTCCTGTGATCGCAGGTGCATTAGGGAACAAGCAAATTGTGGTTTCGGGAATTTCAATTGGCATCATTGGCTATGCCTTGGGAAACTATCTTGGCTTCTTGATAGCTAATCTATTAAGCATGATTTGAATGAAGGACTTTTCCTTACTTAGTACCATTCAACATCATTCAAAAACCAAAGAAATTTTCTTTTCCGTTTTCAAACATTTATTTCTTACTTTAGAATTACTAATTTCTTCAAATTCTCAATAACCATGAAACAACCCAAAAAAGAATCTTCAGGCAAGTCTCGCCGGGAATTTATTAAAAATGCAGCCATCGCCTCCTCAATTTTTATCGTTCCAAGACATGTTCTTGGAGGAGTTGGATTTACCGCCCCCTCCGACCAATTGAATCTGGCCGCTATCGGTGCTGGAGGAAAAGGTTCGAGTGACATTATGAATGCTTCGGTTAACGGTCGTGAAAGAGTCATTGCACTTTGTGATGTCGATTTTTCGGGTTCTGCAAAAAAATCTGTGGAGAATTTCCCTAAAGCCAAATTGTATGCTGATTACCGAGAAATGTTGGATAAAGAAAAGGATATTGATGCAGTGACTATTTCTACTCCGGACCATGTTCATGGTCCAGCAGCCTCCATGGCCATGCAAAAGGGCATACATGTCTATGTACAAAAGCCCATGACTCATAACATCAAGGAAGCAAGAATGCTGACCGAAATGGCAAGGAAACAAAAAGTCGTCACCCAAATGGGAAATCAGGGCGGATCTAATGAACTGCTGAATATGGTCCAAAAATGGGTGGATTCCGGTAAATTGGGAAAAATATTCAAGGTTCAGGTCTGGACCAACCGACCTGTTTGGCCTCAGGGTTTTGCCTTTCCTCAACCTGACCCAAGTAAAAAACCCAATGACCTGAATTGGGATCTCTGGCTTGGACCGGCTCCGGAAATTCCTTTTACACCAAATCTTCACCCATTTAATTGGAGAGGTTGGTGGAATTATGGTACAGGGGCCCTTGGAGATGTGGGCTGTCATTTGATTGACATTCCTTTCAGGACCTTAGGATTACACTATCCAAAAAGTGCTGAATGTAGTGTAGGAACCGTTTTCACCCGCATGTGGACACCTGATTATCATCCTGAAGGATGCCCCGCATCTTCATTCATCACACTTCACTTTGCCGCAACCGATAAAAGTAAATCTCCCATAGAAATGACCTGGAGCGATGGAGGAATTAGACCTTCTCATCCGGATATTATTCCTGCAGATCACGATATTGGGGGTAAAGACAGCGCCAATGGTGTTCTTATTATAGGCGAAAAAGGAATTATTTCAACCAACATCAATGACAGTTCCCCCCTGATGCCTAAATTATACTTGAATGATGGTACTACAGAATTCGGGCCTGAAACGGAGGAGAATATT
>CAZLJT010000061.1:0-15760 GCA_964559905.1 uncultured Aquiflexum sp. | reverse complement strand
ATGAGGACGATCAGGGCCTGCCAGGTGCTACTGTCCTCGTGAAAGGTACAACAGTGGGTACTACCACCGATTTGGATGGTAATTACTCTATTGTGGTACCGCAGGGATCGAATGTTCTTATCTTTTCTTTCGTTGGTTTGAAAACCATGGAAGAATCCATAGGAAACAGATCTGTAATCAATGTAATCCTTACTACTGATGCTTCCCAACTATCCGAAGTGGTAGTGACGGCCATCGGTATTGAGAAAGACAAGAAAGCGCTTGGTTATGCGGTTTCCACTGTTGGGGAGGAATTGATTCAAAATAGGCCGGAAGCAGATGTTTCTAGGGTACTTCAAGGAAAAGTAGCCGGTGTAAACATTACTGCTACCAATGGTCTGTCAGGTTCTGGTACCAATATCATCATCAGAGGTTATTCCTCTGCCACTGGTTCCAATCAGCCGCTGTTTGTAGTAGATGGTGTGCCTTTTAGTTCAGGTACCAATGCTACCAATGGTTTTACTACAGGTGGTGCTGCTACCTCAAGCCGTTTCTTGGATATTGACCCCAACAACATTGAAAATGTATCGGTGTTGAAAGGACTTTCTGCTACTGTACTTTATGGTGACCAAGGAAGAAACGGTGTAATCTTGATCACTACCAAATCAGGTGCCAACAAAAGACAGGCAGCACAAGTTACCGTCAACCAGTCTTTGTTCAGTAATTCAGCTGCATCACTTCCTACTTTCGGACAGATTTATGGAAACGGTTTCCAGCAACAGCCGGGATTGTTTTTCTCAAACTATGGTCCAAGATTGGATATTGGTTTGGATATTGCCCACCCTATTGCGCAATCAAGATTACCAAATGTCAGGAATGCGTTTCCTGAATATTTTGTACCGAATGCAGATGGTACACCATCTACTACGCCTATACGATATGATTATAAAGCTTATGAAGATGTAAGTACTGCTTTCTTCCAAACAGGCTTGGTTTCCAATACCTCAGTTCAAATAGCAGGTTCATCTGATAAAACAGGATATTCTGCATCTTTTGGTTATACCGATGATGAGGGTTTTATTCCAGGAAACAATCTTAAAAAATACAACTTTGGTTTGGGTATCAATTCTGCAGTAACTGATAAATTCACAGTGAATTCGTCATTTACCTTTGCAATCACTGATCTTAAAACGCCGCCAATCAATGCAGCTTTCGGTTCAGGACCTTCAGGCGGTATTCCATCTGCTTTTGCGAATACACTTTATGTACCTAGATCTCACGACTTGGCTAACCTTCCTTTTGAAAATCCCAATGATTTTTCAAATGTGTCACACAGGCAAACTGGTGATCAGTTGAATCCAAAATGGTTGGTAAAAAACTACATCAATACTTCTAAAGTAAACAGGTTCTTTAATTCCACTTCATTGAATTATGATTTCAATGATAATTTCTCTGCTACTTATAGAATTGGTTTGGATACTTATTCTGAGATCAGAGAGTCAAAGTACAACAGAGGTGGTGGAGGTGCGGTCAGTACCTTGATCAATACAGGTTACTATAAGAGTCAAAACATTACCAATACCATTTGGAATCAGGATTTGGTCTTGAATTACAGAAAAACACTTTCTGAGAAATTCGGATTCTCGGCCTTATTGGGCGGTAATTCCAGATATGATACTTATGCACAGGATGGCTTGGTTTCTACAGGTCAGTTGGCTTTTAATCTTTTCAGACATTCAAACTTCCTGCAGGCATCCTCCAGGGATCCACTAAATGGTGCAAACATGCAATACCAGGAAGAAGAAAGAAGAATGGGTATTTATGCAGCCGTTACTTTGGACTATAATGACTACCTGTTCTTAAACGTATCAGCAAGAAATGACTGGACTTCTACTGTAGAACCTGAAAACCAAAGGATTTTGTATCCGGGAGCATCTGTTTCCTTCCTGCCTTCTCAGGCATTCAATTGGAATTCTTCTACCTTAAATGATCTTAAATTGAGATTGGGTTATGGTACTTCAGCAGGTTTCCCTACCCCATATAGAACCAGAAACGTATTGGCTCAAAATGCGAGGGCATTCCAAAACAATGCAGGCGCCATATTTCAGACTCAATCTGTGAGCACTACATTGGGTAATCCGAATTTGACGCCTGAATTACACCAGGAATTGGAATTCGGTGTTGAAGCTGCCATGTTCAACAACAAATTGAGATTTGACCTCTCCCTATATCAGAAAAACACCAATGATTTGATTACCAACTCTCCTTTGGATCCGGCAACAGGGTTTGAAAGAACATTGATTAATATCGGTAATATCAGAAACAGAGGTATTGAATTCCAAGCGACAGCCACTCCGGTAAGTACGGCATCTGGGTTTTCATGGGAGACAACCGGTAACTTTACCTTATACAGATCGGTTACTATGGAGTTAGGTGCAGGTTTGGAAGAGATTGTTGTGGCTGGATTTACCGATTTGGGTAACTTTGCCATCCCAGGTAAGCCTTTCAATATCATCAAAGGATCCGGTTATGCAAGAGATGAGCAGACTGGTCAACCTATCGTTTTACCAAACGGCGATTACCAAACTGCTGCTGAGCTTGTTGAGTTGGGAGATCCAAACCCAGCTTACAACCTATCTTGGATCAACACTTTCAGGTACAAAGGTTTCTTCTTCAACTTTATGTTAGAATACAGACATAAGGGAGTGATATTCTCAAATACTGTGACTGCAACCCTAGCAAGAGGTGTAACTAAAGATCCTGTAATTGATAGGGAATTGACCTTTATCCTTCCGGGAGTGAAGCAGGACGGTACGCCAAATGACATTCAGGTGACAGCATCCAATTATTTCTTTAATGCCTATCATACAGGTGCGGATGAATCCAATGTATTTGACGGTTCTGCGGTAAGATTGAGAGAAGTTGCTTTGGGTTATGACATTCCTTCATCGCTTATTTCAAGGACTCCTTTCAAAAGAGCCTCTATATCCCTGAGCGGAACCAATCTTTGGTTTGTAGCTCTCAACTTCCCTCCAAACATGAATTTTGATCCGGATGTATTGGGAACAGGTGTTGGAAACGGTTTAGGTTTTGACTTTGTGACCGGTCCAAGCTCGAGAAGATTGGGTGGAACGTTAACCCTTACATTCTAATCCAAAAAAGACAATACAATGAAAAGAAGAATATATAGTTTATTTATTGCCATGATTGTCATGGTGGTAAGTTCATGTGACTTGGATTTGCAGGATGATCCAAATGCGGTGACTGCAAGTACGGCAGATCTGAACTTGGTATTGAATAGAATTCAACTCGATTTTGCAGGATTTTATAACGGCACACAGGACAGAGGAATGCGCTTGACTAGGATGTTGAATCAAGGTTCAAACCTTTATGAGCAGGCATATGTTCCGATTAACTTTAACGGAACTTGGTCAACTGCTTATTCGAGTATTTTGAATGATATCAAGTTTCTGGAAGAAAGGGCCACCGAGGCCGGTTTCAGAAGGCACTTGGGAGTTGCGAGAGTTATCAAGGCCTATGTGTTGATGACAATGGTTGATTGGTTCAATGATGTTCCCTACTCTGAAGCATTGGATCCTAATATATTCAATCCCTCTTATGATGATGCAGCATCAATTTATGCTGCCGCTGCGGAGATCTTGAATGTTGCAAAAACAGATTTTACTGTTGCTACCTCAGCTGGAGCTGCTCAGGATTTATTTTATAATGGAAACTGGGCTAACTGGGTAAGATTGACCAACTCCATGTTGCTGAAATTGCACCTCAACAGAAAATTGGTAGATGCTTCTGGTTCTGCTGCAGCCATCAATGCTTTGATTGCAGAGAATAATTTCATTCAGCCTGGTCAGGAGTTTGTATTCAGGTATGGAACAAACTTAACCGACCCTGATTCCCGTCATCCAAGATTTGCAGGTCAGTACACTCCTGGTGGTGGTGGTGATTATCAGTCTACTTGGTACATGTACCATATGACTGAATTCAAGCAAGTTGGTGGTTTACCCTTGGTTGATCCACGTGCCAGGTTCTATTTCTACCGTCAGGTTCTGACCAACCCAACTGATCCTGATGCACTTAGATGTATTGGAGAAATTGCTCCCGGACATTATTTGGCAGGTGGTTTTCCTTTCTGCCTACCAGGAGAAAGAGGTTATTGGGGAAGAGATCATTTGAATGCTGAAGGTATTCCACCGGATGGTTTGGGTAGAACTGCTTGGGGAGTTTATCCTGTAGGCGGTAGGTTTGACAATAACGCGGGTGCAGGTGTTAGTCCTACTGCAGGTGCAGGAGGTGCGGGGATTCATCCCATCATGCTACCTTCTTATGTTGATTTCATGTTGGCAGAAGCCGCGCAGACAATTTCCGGTGTAAATGGAGATCCTGCAGCTCTTTTGGCTAGTGCTGTTACAAAATCCATCAATTATGTCAGAGCCTTTTCTGTATCTACTTCTGAAGCAAGTGCTATCAATACATTCCAAGCTTTGGCTGATTACAATGCAGACAGAGATGCTTATTTGGCCTATGTTGCGAATGAGTTTGCAGCAGCCCCGGCAAACAGGAAAATGTATGTTATAGGAAGAGAATATTGGTTGGCATTACACGGAAATGGTAATGAAGGTTACAATCTTTACAGAAGAACCGGTCAGCCTGATGGCATGCAGCCTGGATTGTTGGAAAATTTCGGTGACTTCCCTAGGTCATTGTTTTATCCTAACAACCATATGGTTACCAATACCAATGCGGTACAAAAAGCTTCTCAAAGATTGCGTGTATTCTGGGATACCAATCCTGAAGGTAATGATTGGGTAAATTAATCTCTAAATCACTGAAAATATGAAAAATATAAAATATAGTTTTGGGCTACTGATGGCTTTTATGATGGTTTTCTCCTCTTGTAGGGACTTCGTAGAACCAAATATACCCTATGCGACTTTCAACACAGGAGTTTACCTGAGAACCATCAGATCAGCTCCAAACACAAGTACGACCTTTAATTTCTTCCAACTTCCAACTTCTAAGTTTGCGTTGACTTTGGAAGCAGTAGATGCTGAAGGAGGTACAACAGTATCTTCTGTAGAAATCAGAGTGAGACACAGAAGATTGATACCGGGTGTGGGATTGGAATATGTACCTGCAGGATCTGCTTCTCAGGTTAATGACATTTTGATTGCTACTCTTAGCGGTTCTGAATTTCAGCCTGGAGCAGAAAATCCAAACCACCCTACGCAAAATTACACAAGAGCCTCATTTGAAATTTCGGCTTTGGAAGCAATCCAAGCTGTGGGTTTGACACCTGCACAGATTGAAGGTGGTGATACTTTTGAGTTCAGACTGATTTTGACTGATACCAAAGGAAGGGTTTTCGGACCTGATAACAGAAGTGCTGACGTTTCAGGTGGTATCTTTTATGATTCTCCTTTCTTGTACAATGTCAGTGTAGTTTGTCCTTCTAATATCTCAACTGCGACTGACGTTTGGCAGGCTACTGGAACAAGTAGGTTTGGTACCAGGACTGCTGAGGTTAGGGTTACACCTGTATCCGGTCAGGCCACTCAGTGGGAAATTTCTGATGTATCGGCTGGTTTATATGCTGGTTTTGGATTTAACGCTACACAATCAGCCATCTATAACGATGCTTGTAATTTGATTTCATTCTTAAGGGCAGGTACTACTCAGTTCAGTATTACTGGCACAGGACAGTCTGGTTCCTTCGATCCAGCTACCGGTACAATGATTATTTACTGGCAAGATGCTCCTAACAATATTCAAGGAGAAACCATCTTGGTTAAGCAGGATTAATTTTCAATTCATTTGACTATTCAAAAGCAGCGTTCGAAAGAACGCTGCTTTTTTTGTGACCACTTGGCCAGGATCTTTGGGCGCTTATTTTTGGATTAATAGTGACAAAAGCTTCCCCTTTGTCATTTCAACCGTAGGGAGAAATTTAGAAAGCCCGCCGGAATTAGACCTCTCCTTCCCTACCAATGACAGAATTTGAAATTGCCCCTCGGTGAGCTCGGGGACCGGAGAATTGGGATGTTTAAGGGAGAGTTGGTGAAGCGGCGAGCCCCTTCACCAACTCTCCCTCCCCTTAATAAAAACCCCGGTGGCCGAGCTTGCCGAGGCCAAATTTGGGTGAACTTCATGTCATTCCTTTTTCGTATATTTTTGCGAAAAAATGTTAGAGACTCGAGGTGACAAGGCAAAGTTTAATGCTATTCTTTGACGCTTTTTTGGGATCAACCAAAACACAAAACCTCTCATTTCATCACTTCAAAATATAAACCGTATAAACGGGTACGCAATTTTTTAATACGATTTGAACCTGATATATTTGTGTGGATTAGCAAAAACGCAATAATGGATAAATTTTCCTACATCTCCAATGCCCATGTAGCTTATATCGATGAGCTGTATGCAGACTTTAAAAACAATCCCGAAAGCATAGATCCAAGTTGGAAGACATTTTTTGATGGCTTTGATTTTGCCATCACCAAATTTGGGGAATCGGATGAGTCGCCCGGCACCAAATCTTTGAACGGGAATACTCCTGCCCAACCTGAACCGGCAAATGGTGCTTTGGCTACGCGAGGTACAATCATGGATATGGAGCAATTACCCAAAGAAATTAAGGTAAGGGCGCTTATTCATGCTTACAGATCAAGGGCGCATTTGAGGTCAAAAACAAATCCTGTCCGGGAAAGAAGAGACCGGAAGGCCTTGATAGACTTAGAGGATTTTGGTCTTGATCAAAATGACCTGAATACTGAATTTCAGGCAGGAAAAGAAATCGGAATAGGTACTGCCAAACTATCCAAGATTGTTGAATCGCTCAAGATAATTTATGAAGGGGCGGTAGGATTCGAATATCTTTATATCAGGGAACCTGAAATGTTGGATTGGTTAAAGACCAAAATTGAGAAAGATGCTTTGGCATTTAATCCTGCTGTAGAAGAAAAGAAAAGAATTCTTTCAAAATTAAATCAGGCAGTGGTTTTTGAAAACTTTTTGCATACCAAATATATCGGACAAAAAAGATTTTCCCTCGAAGGAGGTGAAAGTACCATTCCGTTTTTAGATGCCGTCATCAATACTTCCGTGTCCCTTGGCGTAGAAGAAGTTATGATAGGTATGGCCCATAGAGGAAGATTGAACGTACTGGCCAACATCATGGGCAAAACCTATGAACAGATTTTTTCGGAGTTTGAAGGCACTGCAAAACCCGATTTGACCATGGGTGATGGAGATGTCAAGTACCATATGGGTTATTCCAGCGATATCATCACTCCTGACGGGAAAAAGGTTAATATGAAATTAGCGCCTAACCCTTCACATTTGGAAGCAGTTAATCCTGTAGTCGAAGGATTTATCCGTGCTAAGATTGATTCTCAACATAAAGGAGATTCAAAAAAGGCATTACCGATTTTGATTCATGGTGATGCTGCAGTTGCGGGTCAGGGTATTGTTTATGAAGTGACCCAAATGGCCGGGCTGAAAGGATACAATACCGGAGGAACTATACACTTTGTGATCAATAATCAGGTAGGTTTTACCACTGACTTTGATGATGCCCGATCCTCTATCTATTGTACAGATGTAGCCAAAATGATAGATGCTCCAGTTATCCACGTCAATGGGGATAATGCTGAGGCAGTTGTTTTTGCTGCTAATTTGGCTGCTGAATTCCGTCAGAAATTCAACAAGGATATTTTTGTGGATATGGTATGCTATAGAAGGCATGGTCACAATGAATCCGATGAGCCAAAGTTTACACAACCAGAACTTTATAACATCATTTCCAAACACCCAAACCCAAGAGAAATCTATGTCAAGAAATTGACAGAAAGAGGGGACATAGATGCAGAGATTGCCCAGGTAATGGATCAGGAATTTCGTCAGCTATTGCAGGACAGGTTGAATATGGTGAAGGAAAAACCCTTGCCTTATCAGTTTACCAAATTTGAGCAGGCATGGCTTTCCATGAGGAGATCCAATCCTGAGGATTTTGATCAATCTCCTGACACAGGGGTTTCTGAGGAAATGATCAATAAAGTGGCTGAGGCATTGACGGCTGTTCCCAAAGGCTTCAAACCTATCAAGCAAATTGAAGTTCAGTTGAAGCAAAGAAAAGACATGTACTTCAATTCCAGGTCCCTCAATTGGGCTGCTGCTGAATTGTTGGCCTATGGAACATTGTTGCTGGAAGGGAAAACTGTCAGGATAACCGGGCAAGATTGTCAGCGAGGTACTTTTTCGCACAGACATGCAGTGGTGCATGATGCGAACAGCAACAAGCCCTATAATTTCCTCAAAGAATTAAAAGAGAGTAAAGGTCAGTTTCATATTTATAATTCACTGTTGTCTGAATATGCGGTCTTGGGTTTTGAATATGGTTACAACATGGCCAATCCACATTCCTTGGTGATTTGGGAAGCACAGTTTGGGGATTTTGCTAATGGTGCCCAAACCATGATTGATCAGTTCATTTCATCAGGAGAATCCAAATGGGGTAAGATGAACGGATTGGTGATGTTATTGCCTCATGGTTATGAAGGACAGGGACCGGAACACTCCAATGCACGTCCTGAGAGATTTTTGCAGTTATCTGCTGAATATAATATGGTAGTGGCCAATATTACAGAGCCTTCCAATTTCTTCCACATGTTGAGAAGACAATTGGCATGGGAATTCAGAAAACCATGTATCGTGATGTCACCTAAATCTTTGCTGAGACATCCGAAAGTGGTTTCTCCTTTGGATGAATTTACAAATGGCCGATTTAAGGAAATCATCGGAGACAGTACCGTCAAAGCCAAAGATGTCAAAAGAGTACTGCTTTGTTCAGGTAAAATCTATTTTGACCTGGAAGAGGCTAGGGAAAAAGAAAAGATCTCTGATGTAGCTATCATCAGAATTGAGCAATTACATCCCCTTCCGAAAAAACAAATTTTGGAAGAATTGAAGGCCTATAAGAATGCCGAAATTGTTTGGGTTCAGGAAGAACCTGAAAACATGGGCTATTGGAATTATATTCTAAGACTGTTGTATAAGGATTTACCTATGGACCTGATAGCAAGAAAAACCTCTGCATCTCCTGCCACAGGGTACCACAAAGTACATGTGCAGGAACAGAATGCCATTATCGAAAAAGCATTAAAAATTTCAAAATAACCCCTAAGTCGTCTTGATCTGATTTTAGGATCAGGTCAAGATGGCTTCAGGTTTAATTTAATCTAATCAGAAAAATTAACCTTGGATCCGGAAATCGGGTTTGGGGGTAAAAAAGAAAAGCAATGAGCCTAGAAATTAAAGTCCCTACAGTGGGGGAATCCATAACGGAAGTAACCATAGGTCAGTGGTTTAAACATGACGGTGACTACGTAGAAATGGATGAAGTCATCTGTGAGTTGGAATCAGACAAAGCCACATTTGAACTCACTGCCGAAGCGGCAGGTGTGCTAAGAACCAAGGCGGAAGAAGGGGATACCTTGGAAATCGGATCAGTGATCTGCCTGATTGAAACTGATGCCAAAGCTGCCGATGCCAAAGAATCGAAAGCAGCTACTAAAGAAGCTTCCAAATCCTCAGGTAAAACCGGGGAAATAAAGGAGATGATTGTCCCCACAGTTGGAGAATCCATTACTGAAGTTACCTTGGCCAATTGGCTTAAGGCTGATGGGGATTATGTAGAACTGGATGAAATCATCGCAGAAGTGGATTCGGATAAGGCCACTTTTGAATTGCCAGCAGAAGCTACTGGAACATTAAGACATGTTGCCCAGGAAGGGGATACTTTGGAGATTGGTGGTCTTATCTGTAAAATCGAAGTGACTGAAGGAGGTTCACCCGTAGCTACCGATAAAAAACAGGACTCAGGTACGACTTCTTCACCAAAAGATTCCCAAAAAGAAACTTACGCTACAGGGCATGCCTCTCCCGCAGCTGCCAAAATATTGGCTGAAAAGGGAATTGATCCGCAGGACATCAAGGGATCGGGCATAGATGGGCGCATCACCAAAGAAGATGCTGAGGCTGCCCAAAAATCAGCTAAAGAAGCCCCTAAGGCCGAAGCACCAAAAGCTGAAACTCCAAAAGCATCAGTAGAAGCAGCTGCACCGAAAGTTGCCGGCTCCCGTGATAGCAAAAGGGAGAAAATGTCTTCCTTAAGGAGGACTGTTTCCAGAAGATTGGTAGCTGTAAAGAATGAGACGGCCATGCTGACCACCTTCAATGAGGTCAATATGGGCCCAATCATGGACATGAGAAAGAAATTCAAAGATCAGTTCAAAGAGAAGCATGGAGTCAACCTTGGTTTTATGTCTTTCTTTACCAAAGCTGTCTGTGTTGCCTTACAGGAATGGCCTGCGGTCAATGCCCAGATCGATGGCAATGAAATCATCTATAATAACTTCTGCGATATTTCCATTGCAGTTTCTGCGCCCAAAGGCTTGGTGGTACCGGTCATTAGGAATGCTGAGGCGATGAGCTTTGAGCAGATCGAAAAAGAAGTGGTCAGGTTGGCCACCAAAGCTAGGGACAATAAATTGTCCATTGAGGAAATGACCGGAGGCACCTTCACCATCACCAATGGCGGGGTTTTCGGTTCCATGATGTCTACCCCGATCATCAATGCTCCTCAGTCAGCCATCTTGGGTATGCACAACATCGTGGAAAGACCAATGGCTGTAAACGGTGAGGTGAAAATCCTCCCAATGATGTACTTGGCACTGTCCTATGACCACAGAATCATTGACGGTAGGGAGTCTGTCAGTTTCCTTGTACGCGTGAAGCAGCTTCTTGAGGATCCGACAAGGTTGTTGTTTGGTGTTTGATCCGTAGTACAAAGTACGATGTACCATGTACCAAGTATGGAGTTTATCTGAGGGGTAGGTGAAAATAATCGGATAAGTTGGGGTGAGGTTAAGAGATAGAATGAGTAAGAGTTAAATTGAAGTTTTCCATTTATTCACTTAAACTATTACGACCATGCATCGATACAAGGAATTAAAGGTTTGGCAGAAGGCCATTGACTTAGCTGTTGAAGTTTACAGAATCACTGAAAAGCTACCTAAAGATGAAAGGTTTGGTCTGATCGGCCAAATGAACAGATCGGCTGTTTCAATTCCCTCAAACATTGCAGAAGGTGCGGGAAGAAATACCGACAAAGATTTCAATAATTTTCTTGGTGTTGCTTTAGGTTCTTCATTTGAGCTGGATACCCAATTAGTGATTTCCAATAAGCTTGAATATGTAAATGATCAGGATTTTCAAAAAACAGAAAAAAAGCTTGAACATCTTCAGAACATGATTGTCAAGCTTAAAATAAGTTTAAATTCTAAATAAGCATTTATTTTCTTGGTACTTAGTACATTGTACTTGGTACCAAGAAATTAGTATCAAGACAAAAATATGTACGACCTTATAGTAATCGGCTCCGGACCAGGAGGATATGTTGCAGCCATCAGAGCAGCCCAATTGGGTATGAAAACGGCTATCATTGAGAAGTACCCAACACTTGGAGGCACGTGCCTCAATGTAGGCTGTATTCCCTCCAAAGCTCTGTTGGATTCTTCAGAGCACTATCATAATGCGGCACATACTTTTAAAACCCACGGTATCAACCTGAGCAGCTTAAAGGTAGACCTAAAGCAAATGATTGCGAGGAAAGACGATGTGGTAAAGCAGAATGTGGACGGGATTCAGTTTTTGATGAAGAAAAATAAAATTGAAGTTCACCATGGTTTGGGTTCTTTTGTGGATAAAAATACTGTAAAGGTGACCAAGGATGACGGTTCTTCTGAAGAGATCAAAGGGAAAAACATCATCATTGCCACCGGCTCCAAGCCTTCTACATTACCTTTTATCAAGCTGGACAAAAAAAGGGTCATCACTTCTACCGAAGCCCTGAATCTTAAGGAAATTCCCAAGCATATGATTGTGATAGGCGGTGGTGTGATCGGTATGGAATTGGGTTCTGTCTTCGGAAGAATGGGAGCAAAAGTTTCCGTAGTGGAATATATGGATTCTTTGATTCCTTCCATGGACAAAACCATGGGTAAGGAATTACAAAAGTCCTTGAAGAAACTCGGTTTTGAGTTTTACCTCAAACACAAGGTAGTCGAGGTAGAAAACAAAGGCAAAGAAGTCATCGTGAAGGCAGAGAATTCCAAGGGAGAAACTGTTGAACTGAAAGGTGACTATGTGTTGGTTTCCATCGGAAGGAGACCTTATACAGACGGATTGAATTCCGAAGCTGCAGGAGTAAAGATCACCGATAGAGGTCAGGTAGAAGTGGACGAATATCTCAAAACCAATGTACCTAATATCTATGCTATTGGCGATGTGGTCAAAGGCGCCATGTTGGCCCACAAAGCAGAGGAAGAAGGTACTTTCGTAGCAGAAGTGATAGCAGGTCAGAAACCCCATATCAATTACCTGTTGATTCCGGGAGTGGTATATACCTGGCCGGAGGTGGCCGCGGTGGGTTACACCGAAGAGCAGTTAAAAGAAAAAGGTATCAAATATAAAACAGGCAAATTCCCCTTTATGGCCTCAGGCCGGGCAAGGGCATCCATGGACACAGATGGCTTGGTCAAAGTATTGGCAGATGCCGAAACGGACGAAATCTTAGGGGTACACATGATTGGACCAAGAACGGCCGATATGATTGCTGAAGCAGTGGTGGCCATGGAGTTCAGGGCTTCAGCAGAAGACATTGCCCGGATGTCCCATGCCCATCCAACCTACACCGAAGCTTTCAAAGAAGCCTGTTTGGCGGCGACGGATAATAGGGCATTGCATATTTAGTCCACTAGACCTTTGAGGTTTTTTTTTAACCTCGAAGGTCTTCCTCTAGGATTATGTACCATCCGCCACGGACAAGATGTGCCAAGAAGAGGATAGTTTTAGAATTAGGATTCGTCATTCAGAACGAGTAAGAATGACCCCTAAATCGATAGAAAACTAAATGTGAAGTGATGAATCTCTGGTTGTCCCAAACCTGTGGCTTCATGACGCTGGGTCAGACGTTTGTAACGCCCTTTTTCTCTGGAAACAAACAAGTTTGAAGTGCAGCCCCTTAAGGATGTGATTGGGATACCTTCATTGGCAAAAGAGGTTAGAAGACCTCAAAAGTCTTTCTGCTTTTATTCATGCCATGACTCAAAGGCATGGCATGAATTCTACTCCTGAAAATCACAAAGCACCCTATTTTTTTCCTAACCACCGGGAAATATAGAACACATAGCACTGGACAAATAGGCCTTCTTATATTGATAAATGGGTATTCGAAAAAACAGCATTAATCCCAATGGGTGCTAGGTGGATTATGTGGTAAAAAAAATATTCTCAAAGAGGTTTTTTTATAGGATTTGATCCTATAAAAAAACCTTCGAGGTCTCAAAGACCTCAAAGGTTTAAAGAACAGCCTGTTGCCTCAATAATTCCTCGGCTTCTTTCTTTCCTTTCACACTTTTTGTTCTATTAGGAGCTAATTTTAAGGCTGCTTCATATTGTTGAATGGCCTCTTCAGGCCGGCCATTGGCCACCAAAAATTCTGCATATAATTCATGGCTTGGTTTTACAATTGTTGGAGGACCTGCTGCAGAACCGACCTCATTTTCCAATGCAGTTGCTTTCATGAAATAGGTTTCCGCAGTTGATTGATCTCCCTTTTCCCAAGCCAGTAAAGCTTCCAGTTCAAGTTCCATGGTTTGAGCAATCTTAAGATCTCTGGGAGTTGTGTTTTCACTGCTTGCCCCTCCGCTGCTGCAAAGTGCTATTCCTGCATCGAGACTGAT
This sequence comes from uncultured Aquiflexum sp., assembly GCA_964559905.1. GTDB lineage: Bacteria > Bacteroidota > Bacteroidia > Cytophagales > Cyclobacteriaceae > Aquiflexum. The sequence continues at coordinate 1,964 of CAZLJT010000061.1, read as the reverse complement.
GGTTTTGGCAGCAGCTTCTCTTTCCTTTTTCATGACTAGAAGAATTGTTTCTACCTTTTCAAAATCTTTATCATGAAATGCTTTCATAGCATGGACAAACCGGTCTCTCGTTTTGACCGAAATGTTAAAACCGGAATAATCCGATTCCAAATTTATTAAGGGATTGTCCCAATCACCCGTTTCCACAAAATAGGTTGTTTTCATGTAGGACTGATGTTCATGGGTATAGAAGGATGGAGATTCTTTGGTATAAAAAACTACATCCTCCAATAGTTTTTTGGCTTCATCGAATTTTTCCTGTTGTAAATAGCCATACTGTAGCCATTGAAAAGAATGAAGCCCCAAGGCATTGTAATCAAGATTTTTTCTTTCTTTTCTGTTGACACTCGCTTGAAATGACGCTACATTGGAACTGACCACTTCATCCCACATTCCTAAGGATAGGTAAATGTGGCTCGGCATATGAATGGCATGTGCCGCATCAGGGGCTACTTTGGCATAAATATCTGCTGCATTTTTTGCTTGATGGGCATAATTGGGTTCGTCGTTGGCATGGATATAATAATGGACGGCCCCTGGATGCTCAGGATTCCGATCCATAACCTCCTTGGCCAAAGATGCGGCTTTTTGATAAACCTCCATATCACTGATATAGGGTATAGAACCCATTAAGGAGAGAGAATAAAAGACAGTAATTTCATCATTTCCCGGATATTTCTGGTAGAGTTCTCCTAAATAGGCAGCATAGGCGTTATCTCTTTCCGCCTTGTTTCCTTCGCCATAAAGGATTTCAATAGCCGTCAGAAAATCTTTTTCAATTTTTGTTTTGGCTTTAGACAATCTTTCTTCCCAGGTATCACCTAGTCTGCTAAGTGCTTCATTTCCCTTTCTGTAATCCTGTTCCTGCCAAATCGGGTGATTGTGTGCCATAGCTTCTCCCCAATAAGCCATCACACATTCCGGATCTTCTTTTTGGGCTTCCTCAAACGCTTCCAAAGCATCCTTGTATTCAAAACTATGCATCAACAAAAGCCCTTTTTGGAAAGCTTCCTGTGCCTTTGGTTTTCCGCTTATTGGAAAATCCAAGTTTCCCAAGGAACTTTCCATAGGTGCCTTAGGCTGGCAAAAAGTGAAAGCAAATACGCTGATACCTATCAGAAATATTTTTAAATGGAGATCGGTAAGTTTCATTGGTTTTTTGTTTGGTCAGAATAAATTATAATTTAATCAAAATCAATGACTTATAAAAGCATTGCAGACTTGTATTTTTACAGCAATATTTGGTCAAAGAAAATCCCTTTGTCCATCCGTTGATAATCAAAAAAAAATGGGAATTAGCGTTAATTGATTTATTTCAGACAAAATTTGAATATGAAAACAGCTGAAGATATACTCAAACTAGGTGATCCCAGATTATATGAAATCTGTGAACCTGTATATAAGGAAGAACTTCCACTTGTCAAAACATGGGTAAAAGACCTACATGAAGCCATGGAGGATATCCGAGCCCGCTATGGTTTTGGCCGGGGAATCGCTGCTCCGCAATTGGGAATCATGAAAAGGCTGTTTTACTTAAACCTTGGCAAACCCTATATCATCATCAATCCTGAAATCAAACATCCAAGCCAAGAATTATTTGAGCTTTGGGATGACTGTATGAGTTTCCCAAATCTCTTGGTAAAAGTAAAAAGGCATCAATCCTTGACTTTGGAGTATTTGGATGAAAATTGGGAAAAACAATCCTGGAAGATTGAAGGAGCAATTTCAGAATTGATCCAACATGAGTATGACCACTTGGATGGCATCCTTTGTACCATGCGGGCAATTGATGACAAATCATTTAAGTGGAAGTCTTGAAACCTCTTGGAACCTGTCAAATTTATGAATGGTATGGGAAATCAAACAAGCTCAACACCATTAATTTGGGTTCAAGCCTCCCTTTTTCAAAGCTTATCGGGGCTACT
>CAZLJT010000060.1:0-16078 GCA_964559905.1 uncultured Aquiflexum sp. | reverse complement strand
GACATTTAAAAATAACGCCTTGGAAAACTCTGAAACCGCCTTTTCATACTTTGCCTGATGGAAGTATATTTCACCCTCAGAAAAGCTGCCAAAACAGGAGGACAGCAACAACAGTATTGGAAAACATAAAATCGTACGCATACGCAATAAAATTGGTTATTCAAAACTAATAAAATAATCGGTTATTGAAAACCATTGGACTATGTTTTTAGCTATAAATTCCAATTTTTGGAATAAACGACTTTTTGACCCATAATTTCGGACTCGATTAAATAGACTAAAGTACCCCCTTTGTGCTCGGAAGTTGATTCAAGGCATTGCTATCCCTTTTGACAGCCATTTTGATTGCCCTTGCCAAGCCTTTGAAAATAGCTTCGATCTTGTGGTGTTCATTCTTGCCTTCGGCTTTGATGTTCAAATTACACTTTGCCGTATCACTGAAGGATTTGAAGAAATGGAAAAACATTTCTGTTGGCATGTCACCAATTTTTTCTCTTTTGAATTCGGCCTCCCAAACTATCCAGGGTCTTCCGCCAAAATCAATGGCCACCTGTGAAAGCACATCATCCATGGGGAGTAGAAATCCATAGCGGTAAATTCCCTTTTTATCTCCCAGAGCTTTTAAATAAGCCTCTCCCAGTGCCAATGCGGTATCTTCTATAGTGTGATGCTCATCGATATGCAAATCCCCTTTCACTTCAATCAAAAGATCTGTACTCCCATGTTTTCCCAATTGCTCGAGCATGTGGTCAAAAAATGGTAGTCCTGTGTAGATTTCACATTTTCCGGATCCATCCACATTGACTCTGATATGTATATCTGTTTCAGAAGTTTTTCTGAAAACCTCACCTATTCGTGCCGGCATACGAAGGAATTCATAGATTTCATCCCAGTTTTTGGTACTAAATGTAGCGTCATCATTTTGTTCACCCAGAAAAATAGATTTACATCCCAGGTTCTTTGCCATTTGGACATCTGTTTTTCTGTCACCGATCACATAGGAATTAGCCAGATCATATTCACCATTCAGGTATGCTGTCAACATGCCTATGCCGGGTTTTCTTGTAGGCAGATTTTCATGTTCAAAAGACTTGTCAATATGGACTTTGGAAAACTTCACTTCCTCATTCTCCAGCGTAAGCATCATTTTGTTATGCGCAGGCCAAAATGTTTCTTCCGGAAAAGACTCTGTCCCCATTCCATCTTGGTTGGTGACCATGACGAGTTCATAATCTGTTTCTTCTGCTATTTTCCTCAGGTTCGAAATTGCTTTGGGAATAAATACCAGATCTTCCAAGCTATCAATTTGAAAGTCTGTTGAAGGTTCGACAATGATGGTGCCATCACGGTCAATAAAAAGTACTTTTTTCATTTTTTAATGGGTAGTTAACGGTTCGTATTTTTCCAGTTTATGGAGAAAGAATTCATTTTCTTCTTTTGTGCCTATAGAAATCCGCAGGCAATCCTCACATAGAATCACCTTAGATCTGTCTCTGACAATGATGAGATCATGGAGAAGGTAGTCATATATGTTTTTGGCTTCCCAGACTTTTACCAAAATAAAATTTGCGTTAGAGGGATAAATCTGTCTGATAAAAGGCAACTTTTTCAAGGCTTCTATTAAATGACTCTTTTCCTCAGTTATTTTTCTGACCAAATCAGGTATTTTATCAGAATTTTCCAAGGATTCCAAGACTTTCTGTTGGGTGAGTCCAGAGATATTGTAGGGGGGTTTAATCAAATTGAGTATGCGGATGATTTCTTCTGAAGCGAATGCCATTCCCATCCTTAAATTGGCCAAACCCCAAGCTTTAGAGAAAGTCTGCATGACCAATAAATTGGGGAATTCAGCCAATTCAGTAATAAAACTCGGCTCGTCACTGAAATCAATATAGGCTTCATCTACTACTACTAATCCGTCAAATCCTCCAATGATAGTTCGGACATCCTCCCTTTTCATCTTATTTCCACTTGGATTATTGGGCGAGCAGATAAAAATGATTTTAGAATTTTCATCTACAGCGGAAAGTATCGCATCCGGCCTGAGTTGATAATCTTCTGACAGATTTACTTTTTTGACAGTGACATCATTGATGGCAGCAGAAACCTCATACATTCCGTATGTGGGGGGAAGCAAAATGATATTATCATTTCCGGGGATGCAAAAAGCCCTCATCAATAGATCAATGGCCTCATCACTTCCATTTCCCAAGAAAATCTGTGTGGGTCGAACACCTTTTACAAAAGATAGTTTTTCTTTTATTTCCAATTGATATGGATCAGGGTAGCGATTGAAAGGTTCTCCGGTCAAAGAGCCGTATGGATTTTCATTGGCATCCAAAAATATCCCTTCCTTGCCGGAATATTCATCCCTTGCGGAAGAATAGGGTTTGATATTTTTGATGTGTGGACGTAATAAATTTTCAATTGAAAATGCCATTACTTCTTTTCTTTAAGGTATTTAAGACGGATACTGACGGCATTTTTATGAGCATCCAACATTTCATTGGAAGCCATAATTTCTATGGCGGGACCCAGATTTTTGATTCCGGTCTCAGTTATTTTTTGATAAGTGATTTTTTTGACAAAGCTATCCAATGATACGCCACTATAATTTTTGGCATAGCCATAGGTAGGTAGTGTATGATTGGTTCCAGAGGCATAGTCTCCTGCTGATTCAGGAGTGAAGTTGCCAATAAAGACAGAACCGGCATTCTTTATCTGATTCACTACCTCTTCCTCATTTTCCACACAAATGATCAAATGTTCCGGTGCATAATCATTGATCAATTCCAGGGCTTTATCCTCATTTCCCACCACTACAGCTACGGAGTTTTCCAAAGCTTTTTTGGCCATTTCTTTCCTTGGAAGTTTTGCCAGCTGTTCTTCCATTTCTTTCAGTACTGATTGTGCAATTTTTTCAGAAGAGGCAACAAGAATAACTTGAGAATCCACACCATGTTCTGCCTGGGACAAGAGGTCTGCTGCTACAAATCCTGGAATCGCAGTATGGTCCGCATAGACCAAGACCTCCGAAGGTCCTGCCGGCATATCTATGGCAACTCCTTTTTTGACGGCCAGTTGTTTTGCAGCAGTTACATATTGATTTCCCGGACCAAAAATTTTATCGACTTTAGGGACAGATTCAGTTCCATATGTTAAAGCAGCTATGGCTTGTGCACCACCTGCTTTTACGATTTTATCAATTCCTATCAAATCCGCAGTGTATAATATGGCTGGATGAATGTTGCCGTCTTTATCAGGAGGAGTACACAACACTATCTGTTCACAACCTGCCAGGTTTGCCGGAATTCCCAACATCAATACAGTGGAAAATAAGGGGGCAGTTCCTCCAGGGATATATAACCCCACCTTTTGAATACCAACAGACTTGCGCATACAAGTTACTCCTTCCATCACTTCCATTTCCAGATCGGGAGTTGCTTGTGCCTCATGAAATTTCTCTATGTTCAGTTTGGCCAATTGAATAGCTTCCTTGAGTTTGGGGTCAATTTTTTCCCTTGCGATAAAAATCTCCTCCATGGATACCAATAAATTTTTGACCTGAACATGGTCATACTCCAAAGCAAACTTTTTCAATGCTTTATCTCCCAATCTTTTGACTTTTTGCATGATCGGTTTGACAATCTTTTCAATATCCTTGGTTTTTTGGACAGGCCTTTTCAATTCTTTGGTCCATTCAGCTTTTGTGGGGTTATAGATGATTTTCATTTTGAATTTCTTTGGAGGTTGGAAAGTGTTTAGTTTGTCAGTCTTGCAAACAGCTGCATGGATGAGTTAGGTTTCAATAATTGTTTAGTTCATTCCGTTTCTTCCGATGTAAATCATCAAGGAATTTTTTTCTTTACCTATAAAGCCTGTTACTTCGTTTTACCTAGTGACAGTTTGGCTCGTCAGTCTTACATCTCGTATCTCAGGTCTAAAGCCTTAGATTACCATTTTTTCAATCGGAACCACAAGGATGCCCTCTGCACCTGCGTCACGGAGTTCTTCTATATTTTCCCAAAACTGATCCTCACTCAGAACTGAGTGTACGGACGACCAGCCTTCCTGTGCAAGCGGTAGAATGGTGGGACTTCTCATCCCGGGAATGAGATTGATGATTTTTTCCAAGGATTCATTAGGGGCATTTAGAAGAACATATTTATTGCTTTTGCCTTTTTGTACGGCATTTATGCGGAAGAGCAACTTGTCTACTATTTTTAATTTTACTTCTGAAAGTGTTTTGTTTGCAATCAGCACTGCCTCTGATTTGAAGATCTCTTCCACTTCCTTGAGGCCATTCATCATCAAAGTGGAGCCTGAACTCACTATATCGCATATTCCATGGGCTAAGCCTATACTGGGCGCAATTTCCACTGAACCGCTTATTTCATGAATTTCTGCCTGAATATTTTTGGATTTCAAGAAATCACTTAGAATTTTGGGATAGGAAGTCGCAAGACTTTTACCTTCAAAATACCTGATATCTTCATAGTTTTCTCCTTTGGGAATGGCAAGAGAGAGGCGGCATTTAGAAAAACCAAGACGTTTTAAAATGCTCACATCTTTGTCTTTTTCTACCAGTTCATTTTCTCCTACTATACCTAAATCAGCAACTCCATCAGCTACATATCCAGGTATATCGTCATCTCTTAGAAAAAGAAATTCGATTGGAAAATTGGTGGAGGAAGACTTGAGCTTTCCGGTACCATTATAAAATTTGATGCCGCATTCCTTGATGAGGCTCAAAGAGTCTTCGCTGAGTCTTCCGCTTTTTTGGACGGCAATTCGGATAATTGAATTCATGGATGCAATATACATTTAGTATTAAAATGCCAAATAAATATTTTTGGATGATTAGGCTGTATTTTTATATTAACAGCCATCCGGGGCGATATGTTAAAAATTTCCCTCTTACGAGGAATGATGGAAATGAAAAACTGGGCCAAAAGTGGTTTTGGCTGGTTGAAAAGGAATATTTTGAAACGTGCTGTTCATCTGTTTGACAAAGTTAACAACAGCATTTGAACATCCAAGTCTGATTTCTTTTTTATATTTTTTTGATAACATGAATTTAATCGATTTAAGTTTTAAAATTTAAATAATTGACTTTAACTTTAAAAAAGAATAATAAACCCGGAATGCTCTCTCATCAAAAGAATATCATTTTAAATGAAAATAGGCAGGACCAGGTGGCTGGTACTGTGTCTATTGAAGACGTTGTACTGTGGGATTCTTTCAAGGAAGGCAATGAATCTGCCTTTATTCAGATTTATGAATCTTATTTCAATAAACTCTTTGCATATGGATGGAGAATTTGCAAAAAGGAAGAATTGGTAAAAGATGCCATTCAGGATTTATTCATTGAACTTAGGAAAAACAGGTCTAATCTCGGTAGGACAGATTCCATTAAATTTTATCTTTTCAAATGCCTCAAAAGGAAAATTATCAAAGAGGAAGGTAAATGGTATAGTAATCTTGAAGAAATTAATCAAGGTTATCTCTTTGATTTTACTTTTTCACATGAGAAGCATCTGATCGATAGGCAGATAGATGAGGAAAAAAAACAAAAGTTGAATCAAGCCATTGATTTACTCAGTCCTCGAAAAAAGGAAGTGATTTATTATTTTTTTTATGAAGGATTGAATTACCAACAAATCCAAGAAATCATGAAACTCGATAATATCAAATCTGCAAGGAATCTTATCTATCAAGCTTTGGGATTTTTAAGAGAAGTGTTGAAATAATTAATTTTAGATTCCTGATTGTAGGCAACCTTCTTAAGGTTACTATGTTTTATTTTATATCTTTAAAAATCAAATAGTTACGTTTTTATGTTGATTTTTTTTCAAAAAGAAAGATGTCATTTGGCTTATTTCCTGCTTTACAGATTGTAGTAAGAAGCCTAATAATGAATCAAATTGAATTCTTTTTAACAAATTCCGAATTTGTTCGATGGGTCAAAGAACCTGATAAGGATTTGGACACTTATTGGAAGAATTGGCTCGACGCCAATCCAGAAAGGAGAGAAGATCTTCAATCAGCGAGGGAGATAGTTGAAGGAATTCAATTTGAAGAAATAATCCCGACAGCAGAAATAAGGGATGAAGTTTTGGCAAAAATCTTAAAGGAGAGCAATACGATTGAGGGAAAAATCTCCAAAGACTTCAAGAAGAAACAGTCTTTTATCAATTGGATTAACGGAATCAGTCAGATTTATAAAGTAGCAGCAGTTCTTCTAATTGCATTCCTATTTTATTTACCCAATTTCCTCAATGAAAGTGAGTCGTTGGAAGCTGAAAAGTCCAGCCTTGTTCCTTGGATTACAAAGTCAACTTCACATGGAGAGAAATTAAATCTTACTCTTCCTGATGGTTCCAGAGTTTGGTTGAATTCAGGGAGCAAATTGGAATTCCCAGAAAGATTCAGTGAAACAGAAAGATTCATGTCCCTTTCAGGGGAAGCATATTTTGAGGTTAAGAAAGATTCTCTCAGGCCTTTTAGGGTGGAATCGGAAGGTTTTATCACAACTGCCTTGGGTACTTCTTTCAATATCAACACCAAAAATAATCCTCTGTTGAAGATTTCTCTATTGACGGGGAAAGTAGTTATTGACAGGGATCAGGAAAAGGAGCAAATAACATTGATACCTGGGCAGGAATTTCAATTTGATAAGGTAGGGAATGAGAAAAGGGTGATGAGTTTCAATTTGGAAACAGCTATCGCCTGGAAGGAAGGAAGGTTGATTTTTGATAATGCCAGTCTTCCTGAAGTAGTACAGATTTTGGAAGAATGGTATGGAGTAAAATTCAGCCTGGCGAATGCAGAAAATGTGAGTTGGAAATTTTCCGGGGATTACCAAAATCAGATTCTTGATAATGTTTTGAACAGTATATCCTTTATAGAAAAATTCGAATATGAAATCAATGGAAAAAATGTAAAACTCAAATTTTAAGTTTATGGACAAAAAAAACACTCCTTAAAAGAAAGCCGACAGATTGGAAAATCCATCGGCTTGGACCGGTCATACGATGCTGAACATTGGGGAATGGAAGACATCAATTGACCGCGTTTAATGAATAATACAATTCAATAAACCTTCAAAAATATGAAAAATAAACTACATAGTATAATCTATATGTTATCTCGGTACTTCTTATATGGATTCGTGATCCAATTGATGGTCTTCAACCTTGTCTTCGCCAATGAAGCCAAAGGTCAATATAAAAGTATTGATGAAGTGAATATCAGTTTTCAGAAAGAGAACTATAGCCTTGGCCAGTTTTTAAGCCAAGTGGAAAAGCAGACAACTTTCAGATTTTCCTTTGACAGGAAAGATATAGAAACTTCCAAGTCTATTTCACTTTCCCAAACATCAGGAACGGTGGAAGAATTTTTACAGGAAGTGGCTAGGCAAACTCTTTTGAGTTTTCGTCAAATCAATAACAATATAGACGTAAAGAAAAAGGAGATTACTGAAGTAACCTCAGTTATTGAACAGGAATTCATCACTATCACAGGAAGGGTCCTTGATCCAACAGGAGAACCTCTGCCAGGTGTCACGATCATCATTGATGGCACAAACTCAGGAACTGTAACTGATATTGATGGCAAATATTCCATAGAAGCCAACGAAGGAGATGTATTGGTCTTTTCATTTGTGGGATTTGAAAGGGTCAGTAGAGTTGTAGGAAACTCAAATGTCATAGACGTGACGATGGTAGAAGACCTCAGTACATTGGGTGAAGTGGTTGTAATCGGGTATGGTACTCAGAGAGAACAGGATAGGATTTCGGCGATTTCCTCAGTTAAGGCTGAAGATATTGTCAAAACTCCAGCCACCAACGCCATGCAATCCCTTCAGGGAAGAGTTGCTGGCGTTCAGATAGTCAGTAGTGGTGCCCCCGGTGCATCTCCAACAGTGAGGGTTAGGGGAATAGGATCATTTGAAGGAGGTGCCGCGCCTTTGTATGTTGTAGATGGGATGTTCTTCGATAACATTGATTTTTTGAATCCCAATGATATAGCAACAATGTCAATTCTAAAAGATGCCTCTGCTTCAGCCATTTATGGAGTAAGAGCTTCGAATGGTGTAGTTCTTATCGAAACAAAATCTGGTGGTTACAATCAAAAACCTGAAATTATTTATGATGGCTATTACGGTACCCAAGTTCCACAGAATGTCCTCAAAATGGCTAATACCCAACAGTTTGCTCAGTATGTAAATGAGACAGGCAGTCCTGCAGATATTGAATTTTTAAACAATGCCATCCAAAGATTTGGCAGAAGTAGGGTAGACCCCAATTTACCGAATGTAAATACGGACTGGTATTCTGAAATCATGAGTCCGGCATCCATTCAGAATCATTCTCTGACATTCAATGGCGGCGGAGATCGTACAAGATATTCCATTGGGGGTAGCTATTTCGAACAAAACGGACTGATGAAAGAAAGGCGGAACGAATTTAAAAGACTCAATTTTAGAGTGAAATTAGACGCTGACCTTAGAGATTGGATTACTGTAGGAGGTAATCTGAATATCAGTACCGCCAGGCGATATAATGCAGATGATGGGGCTTGGTTCAGGGCTTACAATACAGTTCCTATTCTACCGAAATTTGACCCGCTCAATACAGGTGCTACGGGTACAGAAGTTCCCTTGTCCAATGCCCAACTCATTGGATATCGCGGAAATCAAAACCCTTTTTATAGTATCCTGTTTTCGGACAATAGGAATAATATAGCGAAGATAATGGGTAACTTTTACGCTGATTTGGAGCTGGTTCCCAACAAGCTTTCTTTCAAAACGGCCTATAATTACAATATAGACCAAATCAATACCAGAAACGTATCTTTTGCCTATAATGATGGAGTTACAGAAAGGCAATCATCTCTCAGCAGAAGTAATTTTACAAGATATAACCAGATTTGGGATAATTTCTTTACCTATAACGATAATTGGGGTAAGCACAATTTAACTGCTGTTTTGGGACAGTCTTTCCGAAGTGAGACTTTTGAAGCTTTAAGTGCAAGAGGAGAAGGTCTAAACCCAGAACCGGCTTTTGGCCAAGAAGAGTTCTGGTATCTTTCCAATTCAACCAATTTCGATCTGAATGCTATCGGAGATGGTGGGGAAAGGTTATTCTTCCAGTCGTTTTTTGCGCGGGTAGCATATAATTATAATGACAGGTATTTGGTATACGGTACAGTCAGAAGAGACGGAAACAATAAATTCCAACAGCAGTGGGGAAATTTTGCAACAATAGGTGCGGGATGGGTGATTTCATCCGAAGATTTCTTCAACGTCCCAGCAATAAGTTTTCTGAAAATCAGGGGATCTTGGGGCCAGCTTGGAAATGACGGAATCAGTCCTTCAGTCGGCGTACCAACCTTGCAGGAAAATAATTTGGCTATTGATGATGTACGTATCATAGGAAGACGGTTGAATCCCACTTTTGATTTAATTGATAGGTGGGAAACAACAGTAGAAAAGAATTTTGGTTTAAATGCGACTTTGTTTAAAGACCGGCTATCGGTTGAAGCGGATTATTTTATCCGAGACACCAGAAACCTTGCCGTAAGCATCATTCCTCCGGTATTCAGGGCAACAGAAAGACGAAGTGTTGGTGAAATAAGGAATCAGGGGCTTGAGTTGACGGTAAATTGGAATGAAAGGATCAATGATGATTTTTCTTTCTATTTAGGGGGAAATATCACCACTTTGAAAAACACAGTTTTAAATCTCGGTGGTCCAAATCATCTTGATGCAGGTTCAGCTGAGTTTCGTCAGCGTTCAATTATTGGGGAGCCATACTTGGCTTTTTTCGGATATGAAGTTGAAGGAGTTTTTCAGAATCAGGAGCAGATCAATAGCAGTGGATATACGCAGGAATTTATCAATGATAACAGTCTTGTCCCAGGCGACTTTAAATTCAAAGACCAAAATGGAGACGGCGTGGTTAATGATGAGGACCGTGTAGTATTGGGTTCTTTCTTGCCTACTTTTACCTACGGGATCAATGCAGGCTTTTCTTACAAGAATTTCAATTTTTCAACCCTATTGCAAAGTCAAAGAGGCCACAATATTCTTAATAGAAAAAGAGGCGAGCTTATTTTCACCAATGATACCAATCTGGATGCTGAACTTATCAGTAACCTATGGAGAGGTGAAGGGACATCAAATGTTTATCCATCTGCTTCCGGTCTTCGAAGAGGTTGGAACCAGAATATGAGCAGTTATTTTGTGGAAGATGGATCTTTCTTCAGGATTCAAAATGTGCAAATGACTTATTCTTTGATCAATCAAGAGCTTTTCGGGGTAGCTATGCCCTCAACTAGAATAACATTGACTGCTGAGCGACCACTAACCTTATTCAATTATAATGGTTTCAATCCGGAAGTCCCTAATGGTATCGATAGACAGGTATATCCCATACCTGCCATTTATACAGTGGGATTAAATGTAACATTCTAATTTAATCGAAATACAGTCATGAAAAATATAAAATTTATAAAAAATACGCTGGCTTTGATGATGGCCTTTTTGGTGACAACATCCTGTTTGGATTTATTGGATGAACCTCTCGAAAATCAGATTATAGCAGCAGAAACTGACTATACACAATCCAGCAATATGATCTTAATGCTATATGGTGCTTATGGTGAACTTTATGGCTCTCAATGGGAAACATACATGCTGCTTGGGGTAAGAGGAGATGATGTGACTGCAGCAGGAGATCAGTTTCCTTTGACTGAAACTGATGAGTTCAGATACGATAGGAATTTCTGGATGTACAATTCAGTATGGCTTAATCTCTACACTGATTTGATATACTGGCATGGAGCGATTGAGGAAATCAGAAAATACCAAGCAGCAGGTGCTAATCAGGCCAATGCAGAACAGTATATTGCCGAGATTAAAGTGATGCAAGGTTTTGAGCTTTTGCAATTGGCCCGTACTTGGGGATCCATTTTGATTCCAAATAGTTCCCAGCCTAGTGCGCTGTACGATATTGAACTATCTTCCTTTGAAGAAGTCATGGAGTATATATCAGAAATGATGGATGATGCCATTCCTTTACTTCCCAACGTGCATCCCAAGGAGCGTTCAGATTTGCGAGGAGGAGTTACCCGTGGTACAGCTTTGGCAGTTAAAGCTATGGCAAATCTGGAATTGAAAAACTATTCTGCCGTGGCTGAGGCTACAGGTCAAATAATCGCAAGTAATAACTATGCGTTGGAACCTGATTATTACCAGTTGTTTAAAATACCTGGAAAATTGAACAGTGAAAATATATTGGAATTTCAATATTCGGATTTTGGAACAGCTACAGGTACAAGGACAACATTCTCCTTTGTCTCGTATGGTCCCGCTTCTTGGACCCCCGCAGTTCCAGGGGCCTCGACAGGCTGGGGTTTCTTCGCACCAAGTGTAAAATATATCAAGTTTATGCTTGACCGTGGAGAACAAGAGCGGCTTCAGACTACTGTACTGTTCACTCCTGACGGAATGGATGAAATAATGTCAGATCCACAATATGAGACTTTACCCGCTTGGGTTTCCAATATTACCCCTGATGGAGATAGATTCAACAACCACCCAAGGTATAATTTCCTCAGTGGTAAGCACTATCTCCCCTCTAACCAACTTATTCCTGGAAGATTTTCCTATGGTTCTAACAAGAACTTCACGGCCATAAGATATTCTGAGGTACTTTTGATGCATGCTGAAGCATTGGTAAATGGTGCCAGCAGTTCGGTTCTTTCTGCTGATGAAGCTGTAAACTTGGTAAGGGCTAGAGTGGGACTTGGTCAACTCAGTGGTGTTACCCTTGATGATGTACTCAATGAAAAGTACGCAGAATTTGGTATGGAAAGCGGAATTCGTTTCTATGATCTAATGAGATATAATAGAGGGACAGAACTAAACTTTGGGGGAAGGAATTTCACTCCCGAAACGGACAGGTACCTTCCTTATCCATTGGAACAGGAAAATATACTTCCGCAGCTAAAGAAATGAAAAAAAATATAATAGTAAAAAACATAAGATTATGAAAAAGTATAATTTAATAATCATTGGATTGATATTTTTCATCTTGGGATGTACTGATAGTTACATCGATGAAATTGTTGCAGTGGATCCTGGTCCTGATACAGAGGCACCCGAGGTGTTGATTAACTTTCCTTTAGAAGGTACTTTGATAAGAGTTCCTGAAGAAGTCACTCCTATCAATATTAATTTTGAGGTGGTGGATGACATCGAGATTGAATCGATTAAAATCCTTTTGGACGGAATTGAAATAGCAGGCTTCAATGAGTTTCTGGATTTTAGAAGAGTTGTGAAAATCCATACATATGAAACTCTTGGAAATGGTCCACATACCCTTGTCATTGAAGCTAAGGATCTTTCGGGTAAAAGTTCCTCTAAAACGGTTTCATTTGAAAAAGTCGAGCCATATACCCCGATTTATGATGATGAGATCTTTTACTTGCCCTTTGACGGCGATTTCATGGAATTGGTTTCGACCACAACCGCAAACGTTCAGGGAAGTCCTGGTTTTGCCAACGGCATCATTGGAACTGCCTATGATGGAGCAAATAACGCTTATTTGACTTTCCCTACTTCAGGTATTCTGAATAATGAATTCAGTGCTGTTTTTTGGTACAAAGTCAATGGAGATCCTAACCGTGCCGGGATGTTGGTAATTGGCCCTCCTGATACGGTTAACCCCAACAATATGAATAATCGTAGAAACGGATTCAGATTGTTTAGGGAAGCGGCAGGATCTATGCAACGTGTAAAACTCAACATCGGAAATGGGACTGCAGACAACTGGTTTGACGGTGGAGCTGCTGCGGACATAGACCCAACTTCCGGAGATTGGGTTCACATCGCAATTTCGATGTCTCAGAGCAATGCAGTGGTTTACATCAATGGAAATGTGGTCAGAGAAGGGACTTATCCTGGTATAGACTGGACAGGTTGTGATATCTTATCTATAGGTTCCGGGGCTCCAAGATTTACAGGATGGGGACATTTATCTGACGGAAGTCTGATTGATGAACTCAGGATATTCAGCAAGGCACTGAGTCAGTCAGAGATTCAGGCGATTATAAATGCTGAAAAACCCTAAATATTAAGCATATAAACCCAAAAGGGAATTCAGATACCAATCTGAATTCCCTTTTATTTCCAAAACAATCCAAATGAGGAAATTGCTTCTGCGTTTATCGGTTTTGGTCTTATTCATAGGCTGTGAAAAACCTGAATCTGAGGTCTCTCAATTGATTTTGGTTGAGGCAGATGCCGGAGATCAGAAAATCAGTCTGATAGAACCCTATTCGGAAAATTTGCCCATTGACCGACCCATCACCTTACATTTTTCCAGTTCTCTTGATCCTGTTTCTATAGCCAACTCCATTACTCTTTATGAAGGAAACCAATCCATCAATATTTCTACAAGCCCGGTTTCGAACAATAGAAGTATTATAATTTTCCCTTCAGGAGTGCTGAAGACCAATACTTGGTATAAACTGGTGATTTCCGGAAATCTAAAAGGAAGTAATCAGGCCGGTTTTGCTGGCAAAGAATTCAGTTTCAAGACGATCTTGGGTGCGCTCCAAGTTACCTTGGAGATTAAGGATGCCCAACTGACCAAATCAGGGAGAATAGTGGAGGTGCCATTGGATTTCAGAGCAACGCTACAATTTTCCCATCCTGTGGACAGAAATTCAATTTCACCTGCCATTAAGCTGATTGGTGAAAACAGTTCTGGATTACAATTTTCTTATGCTGACGAAGATAGAAGAGTCGAGATTTCAGCATCTCAACCCTTACAACACCTAAGTAAATACAAACTAGACCTTAACAAGACAATTAAAGGAGCTGATGGAGAAAATTTTGCAGGATTGATTAAAACTTTTTTCACCGAAATTGACCAAAATCCTAAATTTCCCCAAATCTCTGAGGAGGCCCTATTGAATCTTGTACAGGAACAGACCTTCAAATATTTTTGGGATTTTGCTCATCCACACTCCGGTTTGGCAAGAGAAAGAAATACTTCCGGTAATCTCGTGACAATAGGTGGCTCCGGTTTTGGCGTCATGGCTCTTTTGGTTGGCATAGAGAGGGGTTTTATAAGCAGGGAAGAGGGGGTGGAAAGATTAGAAAAAATAGTAAACTTTCTAGGTACCGCAGATAGATTTCATGGTGTATGGCCGCATTGGCTCAATGGCAACTCAGGCCAGGTAATTCCCTTCAGTCAAAGAGACAATGGCGGGGACCTGGTGGAAACGGCATTTATGATCCAAGGCCTCCTGACTGTAAGTGCCTACCTCAATGAATCCAACACGCGGGAGAAATCAATTATTGACAAAATAACCCAACTTTGGCACGAAGTGGAATGGGATTGGTACACAAGGGGTGGTCAAAAAGTACTTTATTGGCATTGGTCTCCGGAGTATAATTGGGAGATGAATCTGCGTATTCTAGGTTGGAATGAATCCCTGATCATATACATTTTGGCAGCAAGTTCTCCTACCCACGCCATAGATAAACAGGTTTATGACAATGGTTGGGCCCGAAATGGTGCGATGCGAAACGGAAATACATACTATGGCATTGACCTGCCTTTAGGATATCAATTTGGTGGCCCACTATTCTTTGCCCATTATTCATTTTTGGGACTTGATCCCCGTAATCTCAGCGACCAATATGCCAATTACTGGGAACAAAACAGAAAACATTCACTGATCAACCAAGCGCATGCAGTGCAAAACCCCTTGGGATTTGTAGGTTATTCGGAAAATTCCTGGGGTTTTACCGCAAGTGATAATCACTTGGGATATAATGCCCATTCTCCCACAAATGATTTAGGAGTCATTACTCCTACAGCAGCCCTTTCATCATTTCCATATACTCCTGAAGCTTCGATGAAGGCGTTGGAATTCTTCTATTATCAAATGGGAGATAGGCTTTGGGGAGAGTACGGATTCTATGATGCCTTCAATGTTACTGAAGGATGGTATGCCAATTCTTATTTGGCCATTGATCAGGGGCCGATCATTTTGATGGTCGAAAACCACAGGTCCGGATTACTATGGGACTTGTTTATGCAGAATCCGGATGTCAAATCCGGCTTGGATAAATTGAACTTTAATTATTAACCCAACAGATGATGAAAAGAAATTTAATATATGTTTTGATGATCCTTTCGACCTTTTTTTCCTGCTCAGAAAGGAAAGATGGTACAGCTGAAATTCAAGAAAGCGAAGAAATTTCGGACGATTCCCTCATGAATCTTGTACAATATAGAACATTCCAATATTTCTGGGATGGTGCCGAACCCACATCGGGTTTGGCAAGAGAACGATTCCATGTGGATGGAGAATATCCCCAAAATGATAAAAATGTGGTCACTTCCGGAGGAGGAGGATTTGGCGTAATGGCCATTTTAGTGGGAATTGAGCGGGGATTTATTACACGTGAACAAGGACTTGAGAGGTTGGAGAAAATCGTAAATTTTCTGGAGAATGCTGACAGCTTTCATGGAGTTTGGCCACATTGGTGGAATGGGGAAACTGGTAAGGTAAAGCCTTTCAGTAAGAAAGATGACGGTGGAGATCTTGTTGAAACCTCATTTATGGTAACAGGATTATTGACCGTGAGGCAATACTTCCGTGATGGTAATGAAAGTGAGCAAGCTTTGGCAGAACGGATCGATAAGCTATGGAGGGCAGTTGAATTTGATTGGCACACCAAAGGGGGTGAGGACATACTTTATTGGCATTGGAGCCCAAACCATGGTTGGGATATGAATTTTGGGGTCAAGGGATATAATGAATGTCAAATTATGTACATCTTGGCGGCATCTTCGCCAACCCACAGCGTACCCGCTTCTGTATACCACAAAGGATGGAACAGAGACGGAGATATCAAAAATGACCCAAATCACGAAGCCTACGGATATCATTTGGCGCTTAAACATAATGGAGCTGAAGAATACGGTGGACCATTGTTCTGGGCTCATTACTCCTATGTAGGTTTGGATCCAAGAGGCCTGAAAGACCAATATGC
>CAZLJT010000059.1:0-16084 GCA_964559905.1 uncultured Aquiflexum sp. | reverse complement strand
ACTTATAAACAGGAAAGATTGATTAAAAAAAATCTGTCGTCTTTGATTTAAATTCCAACTTTTACATTCAATATTTTTCATGAATTTCGGTCATAATCCTTACCATTTCGACTCTAACTTCCGAGGTAGGCCGGACAAAATTATTGTTCATAAAAACATAGCGGTAGCTTTTCCCCTTTCTCGTTTCAATCCAACCACTCTGAAGGTGCATATATCTCAGAGAACCTGTTTTGGCCCAAACAAAGGGTTTATCTTTATCTGTTTTATAGGCATTCCTAAGAGTACCAGAAACCCCTCCCGCAGGAAGCATCATTTTGAGCCTCTCCCGGTCACCAACCTTACGCTCAAGCATATTCAGCACCTCCAATACCGTCCTTGGGGTAAAAAGGTTTAACCTTGACAAGCCTGAACCATCTTCCCAAACCGGGATGTTTTTGAAATTATTGTAATGGTTTTCCAGTCCATATTCAATGGCTTTTTCAACTTCTAAGGTATCTCCAATAATTCCTGAGACCAAAAGAAGAATTTGCTCAGCCAGAAAATTGTCACTCGGTAACATCATGTGTTTATACAAACTATCACTGGGAATGCTATATAGTATATTCGGATTTATCGGTTTGGGTTTTAGAATCAGACCAACTTCTTTTTTCAATGTATCCTGCAACAAAAATCTCGTAACCTGCATATCCACAGGATAAAGAATCCTATCCTTGAAATCATCTGGAACCGGAATAACAGGGTATAAAAGCTCGGTTCCTGTTTTGGATCTGACAATGTTAAACCTGTTGAGATTTAAAGTGGAATCCTGCCTAAGGAAGTTGGAAATGGAATGTGGTGACACCAAAAGACTTCCTGTTTCCGTTCTCTGAACATTGGCAGAATTACCATACAAGGGAAAATGAGAAAGATCTGACCGCCAATAACTGGGCTCAAATCTAAGCGGGAGTTCATCTGACAAATAAATATCATAAGGACTATTGGCCAGAAAATCATACACCCTTCTATTGTCCAATTTAGGATGAAGAAAAGAGGGGTCTCCTGTTCCCCAGATAATCAAAGAGTCACCACTGATTTCATATTTTAATGCAGAAATAGAATCTCCCAACACATTTAAAGCAGTATAGAGGGTAAGCAATTTTGTGTTTGAGGCAGGAACAAAATGTCTGTCTTGATTTTGCTCATAGATAATTTTCCCGGATTCTTCCTGGATCATAAAACCCACAAAATGTTCCTGCATGATCGCAGACTTCTCGAACATTTTCCTTACCCTGCGCTCATTTAGTCTTTGACCATAAGAAACTGAAACCTGGCTGAAAATAAGAATGATCAATAATAGGAGGTGATTTTTCATTTTTGGTTCAGATGTTTGTTTAAAAATTCCACGGTCGCTTTATTTACTTTGATCAAATTGGAATGTTTCATCCAATGATGACTGTCATCCGGAATGATAAGGTATTCATAAGGTTTCTTTTTCTCATCAAATCTCCTGATTAGGTCAGTGGTCTGACTCACCTGTACGTTGCGGTCATCATCTCCATGGATAAATAATACCGGAGAATTCCATGTATCCAAGTAAGCAAGTGGCGAAGAAAGCCAGGCAATTTTTAGTGCCTTGGTATAATCAGGGGCTTGTTCAAAACCGTCCTGCAACTTCAGCCTACTTGACAACTCATGAACCCCATGAATATCTACCCCTACTTTGAATAATCCGGAATCCTTGCCCAAAGCCAATGCGGTAAGGTACCCGCCATAGGAACCACCATAGATTCCGATTCTATTCTCATCCACATTTTGCAATAAGGCCAAATACTCTCCAGCAGCTTTTACATCCAGATACTCTTCAGCCCCTTGCCAATACGTTCTAGGCGCTTTATGAAGCTCATAGCCATACCCTATTCCCAGTCGGAAATTTACGGAAAGTACTACAAACCCCATTTCTGCGAGGTATTGATTGACCGCATATGTATTGGAATAATAATCCCCGTAATGCCATCCTAAAAGCATTTGCCGCTGTGGGCCACCATGTACGAAAACTATTCCGGGCTTTTTGGCGGATTCCCCCGGTTTTTCAAAAATCTGTCCATGAATTGCCATGCCATCGGAGGATTTAAAGATTACCTGCCGGGGAACAACAAGATCAACCGGAAAATCTGAAGGAATAAGGTCTTCTGCAATTAACTTAATCTCTTTACTAGGAATATCCAAAATAGCCGGAACCATTGGTCGTTGGCTCGTGGCTGAAAAAAAAGCAATTTTTTGGTTGTCCGACAACACTGCAGGAATTGCCTCTATCCCTTCTCCTTCAGTCAGCATGACCATTTGATCTTCTTTGAGATTAACCATACCAATATGCCTGCGATCTATATCCAACTGATCAGAACCTGTATTTGCCGAAAAAAAT
The DNA here is from genome assembly GCA_964559905.1 of uncultured Aquiflexum sp. Lineage (GTDB taxonomy): Bacteria > Bacteroidota > Bacteroidia > Cytophagales > Cyclobacteriaceae > Aquiflexum. The sequence continues at coordinate 13,683 of CAZLJT010000059.1, read as the reverse complement.
ATTTTACTTTTATCAGGACTGAGACTGATATGCTCCACCATAAATTGTCCTTTGGTCAATTGTTTGGAAGGCCCGGAAAAAGGATCCATAGTATACAAATGGGGCCAGCCATCCTCATAAGATAGATAAACCAATTGATTATTCGCTGCCCAATGCAGATTAAATCGGCCATGGGTGGTGGGAACAGATCCCATTAATGTTTCTGGTGACTTCCACCTTAACGAACCTCTGCCCGAAGCTACATCTGCGACCCAGATTTCCCAAGGACTATGTCTTTGCGCTAATATGGGATGTGGTTCTGACTTACCGCCAGGTAATCTTACAAAAGCGATCATTTTTCCGTCTGAGGACCATCTTGGACTTACATCCCTTTGGAAAGAGGGTTCAATCCATTGAATAGGGCTATCCTTATCAGAATAAATCCCAATCAAAGAATGTGTTCCTCTGTTTACTTCAAACAACATCTGTTTCCCGTCAGGTGACCACTGAAAAGAATTGATAGAACCTTTGACTTCAAAATGCTGAGATGCTTTACCTTCAGCAACAGGAATTGTCCAAACTTGTCTGTTTTTCAGAAAAGCGATGGTTTTACTGTCCGGGGAGATGATTGGATTATCCCCTTCGGTTAACATTTCTGCTTTGCCATTTTCAAGAGACACTTTCCAAATGGCTACTTTAGGAATATTTGCTTCGCTTGCAGGATTGATCCCGATATCATAATTCCAATTACTGCCGTGTTCACCGCCTCGGACAAAAACAATAAATTCACCATTATTTGAAAATTGTAGAGACGTGATTTCCTGCCCGTCATCTTTATCAAATGAGGTGATTTTCTTGGGAGTATAATCAGGTTCTTGACTGATATAAACATTTCTCAATCCCTGTTCATTCATAGCCCAGGCAATACTGTTTCCTGATTGTGAAGTTGTCAGTTCAGAAGGAAAGGGATAGGAAGATATTTGTTCTATGGTAAATGACTGGGCAAAAACAAACTGATAACCCAAAATTAACAGTACAAGAAAAGGGATTGATTTTTTCATAGATACAGACTTTTTGAAAAATAATTTATGCAAAATTCCAGATAAAGAAAAAAATCCCCTATCGCTAGGGGATTTTTTGGGCATTCAATTTATTCATTCCACCAGATTCGGTCCAATAATGTCACATTGGGAACATTCTGCCCATTTCTACTGACTTCAGAATCAGGGTAAGCCAATCTCCGAATAAACTGACCATTCAGGGTTGGATTAAGGCTTACAGGAATAGTCATATCCTTGTAGGCATAATCAAACCTCCTGGCATCATTCCAGGTCTCAGGATTAAGAAATGTTGCTATCCATTTTTCCTTGAATATGTCATTAACAGTAAAAGCAGCTACACCCATGCTCACCGAAGGATGGCTGATATATGCCTCTAATGATGCATCATTTACAGAAAGCATTCTCATGTGGGCTCGTATCCCCTCAAGATAAGCCGCATAAGCACGGGCTTTGTCTGTTTCGAATGCAGCTTCTGCTTCAATAAATTTCAACTCGGAATAGGTCATTATCAGCACAGGTCCTGTTCTTGTTGTATAGTACTGACCCGGGATCAGTACTGACCTGGCACCTCGTTCAGGTGCATTCCCCCTGCCTGCACCATTTTCCACACCTATATATTCCCCGCTATCTGTAGCTCCAACCATCAAAGGTAATCTTGGATCTTCCACAGGATATGAAGTGCCGTCAAGTGCCTCAATAAACTGAGAGGAAATCCAGCCGCCCAAAAGAAGATTTTGGTTGTTCAAGGCAATTATCTCCCAAGGATTCCTTCTTTGCTCGAAGAAACTCATTTTGGCATCATCAGCGTTTTCAGCAAAACCGTTGGTTACAGCTGTCAAAACTTCTCCAGCGTTATATCCTGGTTTTCCTTTCATGTGAATCATATACCTTGCCTTGAGAGAATTTACAAATTTTATCCACTTTGGAATATTGCCTTGGAAAATAAAATCATCTCCCCTTATTGTGACAGAAGAAGCTTGATTGAAATTGACCAAAGCCTGATCCAACAAAGCATTAATCTCAGCATATAACTGCTGATCGTCATCAAATTTAGGAGTCACTGTTTCAAAAGTAAATCCTTCTGAATAAGGTACATTACCCCACATATCGACTACAAGGCCAAGATTCATTGCCATCATTGTTTGACCAACTGCAACATAATGGGATGCTCCCAGATTTTCTGATTTATTGATCAGATCTGTGATATCTGACATTATACCATAGAAGCTTCCCCAGGTACCGCTGAAATCCAGCGGTTCCATTATATCAGAAGAACTTGAAGGGTTGGGAGATGCAAGATGCTGCACGTAGTTACTTGTAATCGAACCAGCCCTTTGAACGTTCAATGTGGACTCAAGGACCACATTGGTCAAAAGTCCCTGAATAGGAGCGTCTGTTGGATTGTTTGGGTTTTCGTTGACATCTAGCCAATTGTCACAAGAAGCCAAAAACACCATCACCAATGCTATCAAGAATATGTTAAGTTTTGATAAATTCTTCATGATTGTCTGTTTTTAGAATCCAAGATTAAGTGAGAAAAAGAGGCTTTGTACGGCCGGGAAGCCCAAGCCAGTAAAGCCGACAGCGTTGCCGCCTGCACCGGCACTGAAGGACTCCGGATCAAACCCATCCCATGGGGTATAAAGGATGATGTTATTGGCTGCCACAGAAGCCCTAAGTGATCTGATGAATGTTTTTTCCAATAATCTTGGACTGAAATTATATCCTAAGGTTATGTTTCTTAACTTGATAAAACTTGCATCCTGCACAAAGTTCTCACTTACTGTTCTATAAGTATTCCTATAAAAGCCAGCTCCATAATTTCTACCATCAGGACCTACACCTTGACCAAGCCAAACTTCCTGACTGTTAGTCGACCCATCTGACAATACTCCTTCGAAAACCTTGGTGTCATTTCTGTCATTTGTAAATTCATTCAATCCAAAAGCAGATAGAAAGTTTCCAAACTGATTATATTGATCTACACCAAAACGACCATCAATCAGGAATGAAAAATCCCAGTTTTTATAATTGAAATCATTCCTGATTCCTCCAAACCATTTCGGTATGGCATTCCCCAAAATCAGTTGGGTTCCATCCCTCACTGGGAATCCATTGGCGCCGATCACTAGAGGAAGGTTTCTATCCAAAGTTTGTACCCCTTCAGGTCTTCCCCCTTGATAAAATCTTGTATAACTGCTTCCATAAATATCCCCATAAGGTCTTCCTTCAACCAATTTCATAGTAACCGTACTTCCAACATATCCAAATTGACTACCTACGATTATCTCCTCAATTCCTTCTCTGATCGATTTGACTGTGTTGTCATTAAATGAAAGGTTGAAATTAATATTCCATCTGAATTCATTCCTCTGGATGGCCAAAGCCTTTATTACAAATTCAACTCCTTCGTTCTGAATTTCACCTGCGTTGGTAATATAGGAAGTAAACCCGGTCGAAGGGGATACGGGAACAGGTATGATCTGATCTTTAGTGTTGTTTCTATAATAAGCTATATCCAACTCGATCCTATTATCCAAAAATCCCAGTTGGGTGCCCAATTCTATTGAAGATGTTCTTTCCGGTTTAAGATTTGGATCTCCAAAACCACCAAACCTTGTAAATCCAACCTGTCCATCCAATGGATAAATACTCGGTGTGACATAGGTAGCACCGAGTAAGTGGGGATCAGTGTCTTTACCTACTTCTGCATAAGAAGCCCTGATTTTCCCAAAAGACATCCAGGATGGTAAATCGAAAGTTTCAGAAAACAAATAACTCAAATTGAAAGATGGATAGAAAAAGGAATTGTTCTGTTGGGGTAAAGTAGAGGATATGTCGTTTCTACCTGTTACGTTTAAGAAAACCGTTCCTTGGTAATCCACAGTAACATCTCCATAAAAACCAACTAATCTCCTGATACTTTTTCCTTGATCACTGAAAATCTGTCTGGTATTGGATAAGTTGAAAAACTCAGGAATAACAAAATCCTGCCCCAATGAAGATAGTCTGTCAAATCGTCTTTCGAAGATATCATTTCCAAATCTCAGAGATGTATTCCACTTTTCGCTCCAACGTTTTTGCATGGAAACTATGAAAGTGGAAGTAAGATCTCTGCTGTTGATCCTGATTTCACGGATAAAACCTGTGGCGCTCAAGGGCCTCTCTCCATCTATACCTTTAGGACCGGGAGTGATTTCCGTCCTACTATCCGAAAAGACATCCGCTCCAACCCTATAGGTGAAGTCAATCCAATCAGCGGGTTTATAATTCAAAGTGACATTTCCGATCAATCTATCTACGTTATCTTCAAATGTACTGAACCTGGCATCATAGATGGGATTGGTGTTAGAACCATAAGTTTTCATTGTCCCATCAGGATTGATATAGTCTCTTACATCCTGCGTTTCAGCCCAATAAACCATTCTTTCCATGAATCTGTCATGAGGAACTCTGTTACCTCCTGAGTTGATATAATTGAGAGAACTTGAAAAATTGAATTTTTCAGAAACCTTTACCTGACCGTTTAACTTGGCTGATGTTCTTGCCCAATTACTAAATGGCATTATCCCATCGTGGTCAAACCTTCCAAAAGAACCAAAAAAAGTGGCATTATCATTTCCTCCCGAGATGCTTACGTTATTGGATATCTGGACTCCAGTATTAAAGGCCCGTCTCCAATTATCCTGATACTTATGGCCAGGAACGGTCTGAGCTACCTCAGCAATTGGAGCTCCCCAGGCGGGCCAAAAGCTTGTAGGATCATAAACCCCACTAAAACCTTGACCAAAATTTTCCTGAAGTCTTGGAATTCTGTTAGGTGTTTCAAAACCCACAGAAGAGGAAATATTTACTGCCGTAGTTCCGGCTTTACCTCTTTTGGTCGTGATGATTACTGCGCCATTGGCTGCACGAACCCCGTAAAGAGCCGTAGCCGCAGCACCCTTCAAAATACTCATAGATTCAATATCGTCAGGATTTAGATCTGCTACCCTGTTCGAAAGTCCTCTGGGTGTTCCCGGGGATTCCACAGTTGAGTTGTCAATCTGAATCCCGTCAACAATAAATAAAGGCTGATTATCCGCACCGGGACTCAATGAGTTGACCCCCCGTATGATAATTCTAGCACTCTGACCCGGAGCACCGCCTGCATTGGTAACTTGTACACCAGCAGCCTGTCCCTGTAGCGCATTGACTATATTTGGTTGTTTGGTTCTAACGATATCTTCATTATCAATTCTTTGCACCGCATAACCCAAGGTTTTCTTCTCTTGTTCGATACCGAAAGCTGTCACAACTACTTCGGACAACTGCCTGGTATCGGTAACCATCACCACATCTATAGTTGACCTGTTGTTGATATCAATAGATTGGCCCACAAATCCAATAAACGAGAAGGTTAAGACATTGCTGCTACTCGGCACATTAATGGAATAATTGCCATCAATATCGGTTACTGTACCAATAGTAGTATTTTGCACCAAAACGGTTACTCCCGGTAATGGCTGACCATCATCCCTGGAGGTTACTTTTCCTTTAACGGAATTATCCTGAGCATACACCTCCGGTGATATGCTGATAACTACCAAAAAGAAAAGAACGAAAACAGTAAATTTTTTCTTCATAGATTTTTAAATTAAGGTTAAAGATTAGTTTGTAGAATTACCGCTACCTAAAGTAACAGACCAAAATCACGCAATAGCAATTATAGACATTTTACTAGTTTCAAATTCAAACCATCAAAAACAGCATAAAACAGCATAAAATCTATTGCCTCAACGAATTAATATTATATTAAATTTAAATTTTTACAATTGAATTCATTCGTATATTATCACATTTCATTAAAAATAACAATAAAAATTCTTCTTTTAATTTAGCTTCCAATGAATATTTTTTACTTTCCGAAAAATTGGAATTTAGTTTTAACCTGATTTTTTATGCAGTATATAATTTTAAAATACTGCATAAAAAAACAAACCTCAATTTTCCTATTAAAACAGAACAAAAAAAGCCGCCCAAAGGCGGCTTAAATATTTTTTCAACTTACTGATTATGTTTTCAATTCAATAACAAGTGCCTAATTGTACTTACAAAAACTGCATTGTATTAAATTTGATTTTCACCTACCAGAATTCACACGATAATTGATGTTTAAATTATTTTCCGGCTTAAAGGTGGATACAGTTATTTTACTATTTCGACCTTTTCTATAGAAACAATCCCCTGTGCATCCTCAATGATGATCTCTTTTTTCATTTCTATTTTTTCAACTTCAATATCACCTCTTGTATGTCTGTCTCCTTCAGAAATATGTGGCGCTATCACCAAAGCAACTATAGAAGTCAATTTGATCAGGATATTCATAGAAGGTCCCGAGGTATCTTTGAAAGGATCACCTACGGTGTCACCTGTAACTGAAGCTTTATGGGCATCAGAACCCTTATACTGCATCACCCCATCAATCATAACTCCTTTTTCAAAGGATTTTTTGGCATTATCCCAAGCTCCACCTGCATTGTTTTGAAAGATACCCATTAACACCCCTGATACAGTAATACCGGCCAATGTTCCGCCTAGAACTTCCGGACCAAATGCAAATCCAACGATAATGGGTGTCAATAAAGCAATTGCTCCCGGTGCAACCATTTCCCTGAGTGAAGCTTTTGTAGAGATTTCCACACATTTTTCATATTCCGGCTTGGCCTTATATTCCATGATTCCTGGAATTTCTCTGAACTGTCTTCTTACCTCATTGACCATATCCATAGCAGCACGGCCAACCGCGGCGATTGCTAAGGAAGAGAAAATAAATGGTATCATCGCTCCAACAAATAAACCTGCCAATACATCTGCTTTATAAATATCAATGGAATCTATACCGGCAATACCAACATAAGCTGCAAATAAAGCCAAAGCTGTCAATGCAGCAGAGGCAATCGCAAATCCTTTTCCTGACGCAGCAGTGGTGTTTCCTACGGCATCAAGGATATCAGTTCTTTCCCTTACTTCTTTTGGCAAACCGGACATTTCGGCTATACCACCAGCATTATCCGCAATCGGACCAAATGCATCAATTGCCAACTGCATGGCTGTAGTCGCCATCATACCTGCTGCGGCTATGGCTACACCATATAAACCTGCAGCCAAAAAAGAAGTATAGATACCTGCAGCCAAAACTAAAATCGGAGCAACAGTGGATTCCATTCCTACAGAAAGTCCTCCAATGATGTTGGTCGCATGTCCTGTCGAAGATTGTTTGATAATGGAATTCACAGGACGTTTACCCATTGAAGTATAATATTCAGTAATCATACTCATCAATGCACCCACAATCAAACCAATGACTACAGCTCCAAAAACACCCATTTTAGTAAAGACAATGGAACCTCCTCTGGATAAAATCAAATCTCCGTCGGGTAACATATACATGATCAAAGGGTAAGAGGCCGCCACTGTCAACAAGATGGAAATCCAGTTTCCTTTGTTCAAAGCCGCCTGAACACTGTCCGTATCCTTGTTGATCTTTACAAAAAATGTTCCTACTATAGAAAACATCAAACCCAAACCTGCAATCACCAAGGGCAACAAGACAGGAGCAATTCCACCGAAATTATCAGCAGAGACAATTTCCCGGCCCAATACCATGGAAGCAAGAATAGTCGCCACATAAGAACCGAAAAGATCAGCACCCATACCGGCTACATCACCTACATTGTCCCCTACGTTATCTGCTATCGTTGCAGGATTTCTGACATCATCTTCAGGAATTCCTGCCTCTACCTTACCAACTAGATCAGCACCGACATCGGCAGCTTTGGTATATATTCCCCCACCTACACGTGCAAAAAGAGCAATGGATTCAGCTCCCAAAGAGAAACCAGCCAAAACTTCCAAGGCAGTCTCCATGGCAGCACCATTTACATCACCACCGGTGGAAAGGACAAAAACATTATAAAATACTATAAACAAGGAACCCATACCCAAAACCGCAAGACCAGCTACACCAAGACCCATAACAGAACCTCCTGTAAAAGACACATTCAATGCGCCTTTCAAACTGGTTTTGGCTGCTTGTGTGGTTCTTACATTGGCCTTAGTGGCAATATTCATCCCCATGTATCCAGCAAAAGCGGATAACAAAGCTCCTATAATAAATGAAATGGCGATAATCGGACTTGAAGTCTCCACCAATGTACCTGACCAGCCGAGAATAATTGCGGCGATAACAACAAAATAGCCCAGAATTTTCCATTCGGCTTTTAAAAATGCCATGGCTCCCTTGGCAATATGACCTGCCAATTCAACCATATTGTCATCTCCTGTTTCCTGCTTGGTAACCCAGGCAGATTTTATAGCCATTACTATCAGGCCAATTATCCCCAGTACGGGGACCAAATAAATAAACATTTGTTCCATAGAGCGTTTTTGAGTTTATTTCAAAATTTTTAATCCGACAAAGATATTATTATTCACATATCTACCAATCAAATCAGTTAAAAGTCATGATATTTTGGGGAGTGGTGAGACACAAGACACAAGACACAAGATTTTAGATTTAAAAAACCGGATTATATGGTAATGAGTGGATTCTCAAATGATCCTTCTTATAACTTTGCACTTCTTATCTGAATTACCTGACCTTTCTTGGTACTTGGCACATTATACATTTTTCAAATCTGAAATCTACCTTCTAAAATCTAGCCTCTCTCCCCACCAATTGATCCATTACCCAATTTGTCCTAGCTGCGGAAATGCCCATACTGGGGCTTTCGGACGTTCCCAATAAATCCCTGACAATCCCGGTAATCAATGGCTGCTGTATGTGCTTAGGTAATGCAACCTGAAAATGGACTGGTGCTTCGAAATCGGATTCAAGGGTGAATTCGCCTTTTCCAAAAGTTTCAAACCTAATAAGACCTTTACTGCCATAAATGCTGACTTCATCTATCTCAGCATTTTTAGATGCGGTGAAACACCAATTTCCCGTTCCCAGGACACCGTTATTGAATTTAAAACTGCCAACTACAATATCCTCAGCAGCATAAGCCTTGGCCTGATTGGATGCTATACCGGAAGCATGGATTACAGGACCAAAAAAGAAATCCAACAGATCCAATTGATGAGAAGCTAAATCAAAAAAATATCCTCCACCTGCTATTTCCGGGTCGATACGCCAGTTATTTTCCATATCAGCCACGAGGTTTGGGGTCAACACTTGTTTCAAGTTGATATGAACACTTCTGATTTCACCAATGGCACCTGATTCCATCAGTTCCTTGATCTTCAAAAAATGTGGCAAGGCCCGCCTATAATAAGCCACATATAATGGGACCCCCGCTTCTTCACATACAGTAATCATTTCTTTGCATTCTGCGTAAGTTCTGGCCATAGGCTTTTCTACATAAACCGGCTTTCCTGCCTTTGCGGCTAACTTGGTCAATTGCAAGTGGACATTTGGAGGCGTGGCTATATAGATGGCATTGACTTCCGGGTCATTTATCAATTTTTCGGCAGATGTATACCATTTCGGAACATTATGCCTTTGTGCATAATCCTTGACTTTTTCTTCGCTCCGCCTCATCACTGCAACCAATCTACTATTTGGAATAATTTTCATGGCTGGGGCAGATTTTACTTCGCAGACATTTCCGACCCCAAGTACTCCCCAACATACAGTATCTCCCTTGATCTTCTTCATAATATTAAAATTAGAAGTATTTATTTTTACAATCCTCCTGTTTTGACTAAATTATTTGAATGGACAAAAAAAGGACTCTTATAAATATATCCTTAAATTTGATTTCGTTGATTTTTAAATAATTAATCTAATTAAAATTATGAGCAATCTATCACCTGAAATAATTTTTCAAAAGATTGAAACAGACATGGTATTTTTGACCCAATGCTTCAGGCGGGTCCTGACAGAACTGGGAGAAGACAGGTTGTCTCCACTTCTTAATGGAAAACTCAACCAGGAAAAATTAGAAGCGTTGGACGAAGACCTGGAAGAAAAACAAATTCAATTCCTGAGTATTTATCTCCAATTGATGAATCTTGTTGAAGAAAATGCTGCGGTACAATTCCGAAGAAAACAAGTCAACGAAAATGGAATGGATTCTATCCGCGGTTCATGGGTAGAAACCTTTGAAAGATGGAAAAAGCAGGGATTGAACGAAAGCCAAATGCTTGAGATCATCAAAGAGATACAAGTGATACCTGTTTTGACTGCCCATCCCACTGAGGCCAAAAGGATTTCCATACTTGAACTGCACCGGGAAATTTATTTGCAATTGGTAAAACTGGAAAACCATAATTTTTCTGAGATAGAACGGAAGGTAATCGAAGATGAAATCATTTCATTGTTGGAACGCTGGTGGAGAACGGGAGAAGTCTACTTGGAAAAACCCACCATTATTTCCGAACGCAATAATGTCATGCATTATTTTACAAAGGTCTTTCCGGAGATACTGAAAAAAAGTGATCAACAGCTTCGGCAAAGTTGGAAATATGCAGGTTTCAATTCCCAATCGCTCAACAACCCAAATGCATTTCCCAGGATTCAATTTGGAAGTTGGGTGGGTGGAGACAGGGATGGTCATCCCTATGTCACCGCAGATATTACCGCAAATACTTTGCTTGCACATAGGAAAGCTTCTTTGGAAATCATCCGTGAAAAGATAAGGGACTTAGCTGCCCGCCTCAGTTTTTCGGAAATAAGGAGTCGTGTACCATTCCAATTGATCTTATCTGTCAATGAAATGGCTTTGGTTTTTGGAGACTCGGGAAAAAAAGCAATGGAAAGAAATAACCATGAGCCCTGGCGGCAATTTTTGAACATGGTCTTGCTGAAGTTGGAAAACACCATTCATGATGATTTTACCGAATTCAAGTATTACAAGAATTCCCAAGAGCTTTTGGATGATCTGAAAATCCTAAGAAAAAGTCTGGTAGAAATAAAAGCCACAAAAATAGCTGAGTACTTGGTATTCCCTGTTGAGAGGCATGTTCAATGCTTTGGTTTTCATTTGTCAAAGCTTGATATCAGACAAAACAGTGAATTTCATGACCGGGCCTTGGAGCAAATTCTGACTACTACTTTCCCGGACAAAACAAGTTATGGGATATGGCCTGAAGAAGAGAAGCTCTCATTTATCTCCAAAGAGCTTCAGAGCGAGAGACCATTTGCTTTTTCAGGAAAAGGATTTGGAGACGAGGCCGACAAAGTTCTTGATTGTTTCAGGGCAGTGAAAACCCATGTTGACAAATATGGGCCTGAGGGAGTCGGTTCTTTCATCATCAGTATGACAAGAGGTCTAAGGGATTTATTGACAGTGTATCTGTTTATGAGGGAAGTAGGATTGGATAGGAAATCCTTTCAGGTAGTCCCCTTATTCGAAACTATCAATGATTTGGAGCATTCAGCAAAAATCATGGACGATTATCTTTCCCATCCCTTTATTACAAAACCCGACGTTCAGGAAATCATGCTTGGCTATAGTGACAGCAACAAAGACGGCGGAATTGTGGCCAGTAGGTGGAATATTTATCAGACGGAAATAAGACTATCAAAAATTGCTGCACTGCATAATTTAAGATTTAGATTCTTTCATGGGATAGGTGGTACTATCAGCCGGGGTGGAGGCAAATACCATAGGTTCTTGGAGAGCATGCCGCCTGAAAGTCTGAGTGGCCAAATCAAACTTACTGTTCAGGGGGAAACTATTGCCCAACAATTCGGTAATTTGCTTAATGGTACCTATAACCTCGAAATGCTGCTTTCAGGCGTAGCTTTTCAGTCCAGTTCTTACCTTTTCCCCAGAGATATTCCTGAATTTCCTGTTCAGGCCTTGAAACAACTCTCTGAATATTCCAATTCACATTATAATGATTTGATTACCCATCCTGAATTTATAGAATTTTATGGTGAAGCGACGCCAATAGATGTTTTGGAACTGAGTAAAATCGGATCAAGACCAGCAAGAAGGACAGGTACTAGGTCTCTATCCGATCTAAGGGCAATCCCTTGGGTTTTCAGTTGGAGCCAATCCAGGTTCAACATCACAGGTTGGTTTGGAATTGGTTTTGGTTTGGAAAAACTAAGGAAAGACAGCCCGACGGATTACCAAAACCTAAGAGAATTCTCCACTAAATGGCCTTTGCTGATGTATATTTTGATTCAGTTGGAAACCAATCTGATGTCAGCTGATCCAGAATTGATGAAGTTATATGCAAGTCTTGTTCAAAATCGTAAAACCAGAAATGAAATCCTGGAAATCATCTTGCTTGAACACCAAAGAAGCCTAAACGAGATTGCTTCGATGTTTGATAGGGAACGGGAGTCACGTAGAACCAGTCAGCTTGACAACCAAAAGAGAAGAGAAACGGCATTGACTGTACTCCATAAGCTGCAAATAGAGGAATTGGCAAAATGGAGAAAGTTAAAAAGCAATAATCCTGAGGTAGGAGAACCCTTGGTCATAAGATTACTTGAAATCACTGCCGCATTGGCAAGCGGTTTGAAAAATACCGGTTGATCAAATCAATAATCCTTTTGTAAGTACTTCCGTTATGAAGAGAACTTAAAGGCTCATTTCGGTCTATAAATTTTATGTCCATTAGACGCTCGCGATTTCATATTTAACCCCAAAAACCAAAGTCATGCTCAAATCCAAACACATCTCAGATAATCCAAAACTTTACGTTTTTTTACCACTCTACTATACTCTTTGGGAAGACGGGGTATTGGCTCCTACCGAATTGAAAGAGATTAATGTATTGATCGAAAAACAGTCTTGGATCAATGAAGAGGAAAAAAACTGGCTGTTATCCCTTATTAATCCCAACAATCCTCCAAAACCAAGAGACCTCAAATCCTGGAAATCTGCAGTCAAAAATCTGGATCTGGACAACTTGCCCAATTTATATGAAATCGGTAGAGGTTTGGCCATTCATCATTCAGGACAAAAAGATTTGAAATTCGAATCCAGTCTTCAGACGGACTTTCAGGAAACCGAATTGGCCTTAGGCCTCTTGAGTAGGGAAGCGGGTTATGCTTTCAAATCAGACCACAAGACCATAACCACAGAGTACGATAAAGAGCGAAATTTTGAAATTGAAAAAATGACTTCCCTGCTGGATGGGAATCAATCTCTTTTGATCAAAAATATAAAAAAAATGATTGCTGACCCCTATTTTGCTTACAGGGAATACGACAGCCTTCTGGACCAACGGGAACAGGTTCTGCAATGGTGTCAAGCATTGGCAAAACAGGGATATGGTTCTTGGGCATTCCCTGCATATGCTGGAGGCAAAGATGATATGGAAGGTTATTTCACCATCATGGAGACCTTGAGCTATCATGACCTGAGTATGGTGATCAAGTTTGGGGTACAGTTTGGGCTTTGGGGCATGAGCGTTTACTTTTTGGGAACTGAAAAGCACCATAAAAAATACCTCAAAGACATCGGAAGTCTGAAATTGCCCGGATGTTTTGCCATGACCGAAACCGGCCACGGCTCCAATGTGAGGGGATTGGAAACAACTGCTACTTACCATCATGAAGACCAAACCTTTGTGATCCATACCCCCAATCCAGAGGCCAGAAAAGAATATATTGGAAATGCAGCACTTCATGGGCAGG
>CAZLJT010000058.1:0-16231 GCA_964559905.1 uncultured Aquiflexum sp. | reverse complement strand
AAAGTTTTTGTTATCTTTATTGACTTGGATAGCGGATTAATTTTTTTTTTTTATTTTTGGGTACATATCTTTAATCCTATTGTTATAATTTTCCAAAACCTGGGAATTGGAGTCCAATGACATCCCAAAGAAGGATATAAAAAAAAACAGCATAAACAGATTTGCACGCATCCTTAGAACCTTCCTGTAAATCCAAAATGAATTTTTGATTGGTTGAGGGCAAAGTTCTGAACGTTTGATCCACCCAATCCATAGATGAAATTGAAAATTCCATTACCGGTATCCAAACTTAAACCTAGCCCAGCGGAAAAGGTATTGTCTAGCTTTAATCCCTGTATGTAATTCTCAATCCTTCCCATGTCGGCAAAAATCATAAAATAAGAGTAGGTATCAAAATAAAATCTTGGCTCCACATTAATATATAGGTAACTGTTGGCAAAAAAGAAGTTTTCATTAAATCCCCTGATGCTTTGAAGACCTCCCAACCTGAATAAATCATTCAGAAGAAGATTATCGTTTTGAACCAAACCTCCACTGAGGCTTGAAAACAATCCCCATTGTGGATTAAAATAAAAATGTTTTTCGATTCTTCCCTCCAAATAATACTGGAGTGTTTTGAATATCACATTTTCATATAAAGCTGGTGGAATAGCTGTATTCTGGATAATGTTTTTATTTCCTACCGCAAACTCCATTTGGGCAAAAACTCCTCTTCTTGGAAAAAAAACATCATCTACCCAATAGTGCGAATAATTGATGCCATAATTGTTGAATCTAAAATCCCCCGCTTCAGGCAATTCGGTTAGCTCTCTCAAACCTTCTGAACTCAATAAATCCCCTGCTTGCCTCCTTGAAAAAAACTTCATATATCCATCTGAATTGAATCTATACCCAAAACTGAGGCGAAAATCCCTGTTCAAAAAAGTAGTATCTTCTTTTAACAGGGAAAAAGAAATTCCCAAATCAATCGATGAACCAAATAACAAGGGTTCGAAAGCTGCTATTTTAAGATTTTGGGAAAATTGATTGAACCGTTGCCAATGGAGTTCATAATTACGGCCTGTACCCCCCAAATTATACAACATGACATCAAATTGCCCAGTCACCAATAATTTGCCTCCTTCGAGTTCATTGGGAAGAAAACCAATGATGCCATCCACTGAATTGATTTTTCTATCATTGATGGGCAAATACAATGTCGCCTCTTCATTTTGAAAACTCAACTCCGGTTCTCCTGCCAATCTGATATAAGGAAGGTTTCTGACTTGTTGAAACCCATCTGTTACTTTTTTTTGTGAAAAGGGTTCGCCGGGCCTTATCTGAAGAAATTTGGTGAGAAATTTTGGTTTTGTCTTGGTATCACCGGTCAGTTTTAAAGTATCAAAAACGATAAATGGCCCCAAATCCAAATTCAAAGCTGCAGCAAACCCATTTTTAATCCTTTCCAGACTATCGAGCCTGATAGAAGCAAAAGGATAACCTTTGTTTTCAGACTCCCTCACCACCGATTCAAACAAGCGGGAAACCTGCCTGAAATCAAAAGGCCTATTACTGAATCTTCTCAAATCAACTCCCGCTTTGACCAGTATCACCGACTCAACATTTCCTTGCCTGAGCTCAACCCATTCAAATTTAACTCCTGGCTCCACGGATATCCAAAGGGAATCCTTGGACGATTTGATCAATTTCTGCTGTGGATCCAAATAACCCAATTGATGCAGTTCCTGAAATTTTGTTTTGATAAAACTATTCCTTGCTAAAGAATCCCTGAAAACCTGTTCTTCCGTACTGTTTAAATCTCCTTTAAAATCCAACCTGAGCCATTTATCCGATTGGGAAAATGAATTCAGGGATACCAAAAAAAATACCGGTAGAAGTAATAGTAGGGTACTTTTCAATTTTGAGCAATTGGTTTAACTATCTTTGAAGGCTAAAAGTAAACAATTTGTCCGGTATCTACATCCATATTCCTTATTGTAAGCAGGCCTGTCATTACTGTGATTTTCACTTCAGCACCAACACCAAAAGTACTGTTGAAATGACCGAAATGATTTGCCGGGAACTGGAATTGCGCAAAAATTACCTTGGTCCAGAAAATCAGGTAGAAAGTATCTATTTTGGTGGAGGAACTCCCTCACTTATTCCCACCCACCAAGTAGAAAAGATTCTCGATCAGATACACAGGCACTTTTCCTTGAATATCAAAGAAGTAACCTTAGAAGCTAATCCCGATGACCTAAACCATAGTAAACTAAAGGAATTAAAAGCTTTGGGTGTAGATAGGCTCAGCATTGGAATCCAGACCTTTGATGCGGGAATTCTCCAATTTTACAACAGGGCTCATACAGCCCCGGAATCTTTGAATGCTATCGCATTGGCCAAATCTGCCGGATTTCAGAAGCTTTCGATAGATCTGATTTATGGATTCCCATCCGAGAACCATGATGTCTGGAAGAAAGACCTTGAAATCGCTTTGGCCCAGGATCCCGGACATATCAGCAGCTACTGCCTCACCGTGGAGCCAAAGACTGCCTTGGGCAACTGGAAAAAAAAAGGAATTTACACCCCCTCCACAGATGACTTTGCCGCAGAACAGTTTGAAATGCTTATGGAGTCAATGGACAAGGCTGGATATGTCCAATATGAAATCTCCAATTTTGGAAGGCCAGGACAGTTTGCTATTCATAATACCAATTATTGGCTTGGAGTGCCTTATTTGGGAGTAGGGCCCAGTGCACACTCATTCGATGGGAAAATCAGGGGAGCCAATATTTCGAATAATGCCATTTATATCAAAAGTCTGCAAAGAAACGAACTTACCTTTTCTGAAGAAGCAACCTCAATCATTGACACCGCAAATGACTACATCCTCACTTCACTCAGAACGATTTGGGGACTGGATTTGGGATACCTTCTTGGAAATCTTGGGTTTGATCTCCTTCGGTTAAAAAGAAAAGAAACAGAATTGCTTTTGAATGAAAATCTAATCCTCAATGAAAGCAACAGATTGTTATTGACTCCCAAAGGCAAACTCCTTGCAGATAGCATAGCTGCATCCCTATTTTTGGAATAATTACCATAACTTTGCGCTTCCATGACAAACAACAGATACAATTCCGGTCGGAAAAAAGATGCGGCACCTTTGGAAGAGGCTTTCAATGAATTATTGAAAGCTTACAGGCTCAAAGACAAATTTGATGAACGACTTCTGATGCAAGCATGGCCGGAAATGATGGGCAAAACAGTAGCCACCAGAACTTCCGGATTGTATATCAAAGACAAGAAGCTTTTTGTAAAAATTACCTCCGGTCCCGTAAAGTCCGAACTGAACATGAACCGGACCAAAGTATTGGATTTGATAGCTTCAAAATTCGGAAAAGGAATCATTGAAGAACTGGTAATTCTCTGAACTAATCCTGGGCAGCAAAGACCTTTTTCATTAAAGCAGAAGTTCTCTGCAAGGGATTTTCCCTGATATTTTTTTCCTCCTCAGCAATCAAAGTGAATAAACCGTCTATAGCCCGGTTGGTAACATAGGCATTGAGATCAGGATCGATTTTTCTGTTTGTCAAGGGGATATTGTTATAGGCATTGGCCAAATCCCCATAATATTTTGTAGCTCCGACTTCATTTAAGGATTCCTGGATTTTGGGCTGGAACAGGGCTACCAATTGGCTTTCGGTGGTTTTCCTGAGATAATCAGTAGCTGCATTTGCATCCCCTTTGAGGATCTGAAAGGCATTCTGAATAGTCAATTGCCTGATTGCATTGACAAAAATCGGCTTGGCTTCCATGGCTGCCTTTTCAGCTCCACGGTTGATAGCAAGCATTGCCTTATCCATTTCCGCCCCCAAGCCAATTTGTCTCAAAGTACTTTCTACTCTTCTGGCATCTTCTGGGAGCAAAATTCTGATGAGGTCATTCTTGAAAAAACCATCAGTTTGGCTGGCCTGGTCCGCACCCTTGCTGATTCCCTGAATCAAGGCCTCTTTAAGTCCCGAGGCTACTTCTTCCTGAGTCAATGGACCATTGGTGCCTACAGCCTGGAGGACCTTATTGATATCCGCCGAAGAGCAGGCGGTCGCTAATAGCAAGATTATGATTGCAAAAAGATTTAAGATTTTCATATAAGTGGATATTTAACAATAATTTAGATGTATGGCGATTAACGCAGTCAGGATATTTAAGTTTGTTTCTGTAATATTGTGTTTGATTTTCTAAAATGCTTAATATCCCAAGACCATATATCGGAAAAGTAAGTGTTTTGGTAGCCGTCTTAGCATGGTTGGCTTTACTTTTTGTAGATATCACAAGGATTTTTGAAACAGTAAACCAATTAGAGCCTAATATGGCTCCAGAGGTCTCTTATATTTTGGAGATCCTATTCTTTATTACCGTTTATTTATTTTACAACTACTCAATCAACAAAAATGAGGATATGGATTTCCTCAATCTGATTTGGCGCGGAGCATCAACAGGACTTCTGGCCGCGGCAGTAGCGCTGTTGATCAATCTTTTTTATCAGATGCTTGGTGAGGGACGATTGGCATCCGATCCACTTTTAAAAAATTTCTTTTATCACGTCAATTTTGCATTGATTACCATGTTCCTGATTTCGTGCACACTGCTCTGGAAGCATTTGATTTTATATCAAAAAACCAAAAGAGTGGTACAGCAATGGCAGGCATTTGAAATATTAATGCTGATCTGTATGTTTTTCATTTTCTTCAATGAAAACAACCTTGATTACAGTTTTTTGTTCGGATTGACATTTCTGACGTTTTTCTCAGCCTCTTTATCCATCAATTTAAAATGGATTCCCTATCTGACCTTTAAAGAAAAATGGAAGTCTATCCTGTTTTTGGCTATTATTTTGGCCTCTACCTCCTACCTGTTTTTCGAGGTAATATCTTACAGCGGGAGTAACCTTACATTTGTCAACCTGACAGACAACCTGTTTTTAATGGGTCTTTTTGCATTCGTGTTGATTTATTCGCTTTTCAGTTTTTTGGTCACATTATTCAATTTGCCTACTTCTTCGGTTTTTGAACAGAAACTGGTCGAGGCCATTAATTTTCAACGCCTAAGTCAATCTATCAAACCCGGACAGGACGAAACTCAGGTTTTGGATGTTTTGATTGATTCAAGTATGAGTGCAGCTTATGCAGATGGAGGATGGCTTGAATTATTGGACACCATGCAAAAGCCTCAATTTATTCAAGAAAGATTTATCGATGAAAATATCCGGAATGAGCTGTATGAGCTCATCAAAAATACCAAACCTTTTTCTGAATTTAGATGGGATTCCTCAGAAGATGAATCCAGAATTTACCAAGGAAAGATCCCCCATAATATCTACAAATCCGCTTTGATGATACCTTTACTGGTAAACAAAATAACTATTGGCCGGTTATTTTTGGTCAAAGAAGTAAAGGATGGTTTCAATAAAGAGATGGTCAATATCATCAACACCTTTGTAGGACAGGCCTGTATATCAGTCGAAAATTACAGGTTACTGAACGAAGCCATCAAAAATGAACGCTACAAGGAAGAACTTAAAATTGCCCAAAGGGTTCAGAGAAGTTTACTTCCAACAGAACTGCATCATGATGAGACTTTTGAAATAAGTGGTTTTTCTGAAGCAGCGGATGAAGTTGGGGGCGATTATTACGAAACTAAAGAAATTACCAAAAACCTGTTTGCCATCATCATTGGTGATGTCTCAGGAAAAGGTACCTCAGCAGCATTTAATATGTCCCAGATGAAAGGGATTTTTCATAGCTTGGTTCAGTTGAACCCCAGTCCGGGAGAATTTCTTGCCAAAGCCAATGCTGCGCTGAGTCAATGCCTGGAGAGAAACCATTTCATCACTACTTCATATTTTTTGGTAGATACCCAAAATAGAAAAATAAAATATAGCAGAGCAGGACATTGTCCTTCTCTGTTTTATGATGCCAGTTTGGATACCAGTGCATATTTGAGCTCAGACGGTTTGGGTCTGGGAATCGTCCGTAATTCTCTCTATGAAAATTACATTCATGAGTCCGATTTTGATTTCGATAAAGATGACGTGCTTGTTTTATTTACTGACGGCATCATTGAAGCCAAAAATAAATCGGGTGAAGAGTTCGGATATGAAAGACTGAAAAAAACACTTACAAAGCTTCACCGTTTTGACAGCAATGAAATTCAAAAGCGGATAATGGAGGAAATTTATCGGTTTGTTGGCCAAAACAATTTCTCTATTGGTCATCAAATTCAAATTATAACTATCACTCCTATAAAGCGTATAAAAAATGATGTTAAAAATAGAAAAGAACATTGAAAATGACCATTCTGTCCTTATTCTGAACGGAGAAATTGATGCCAGTAATTCCGTTGATTTGGACCAAGTGATTAAGGAAATTATTCAGAGCGGGGCCAAAAATATATTGGTGGATTGTTCCGGGCTGGAATATATTTCTTCAGCTGGACTCGGTGTGTTTATGTCCTATCTGGAAGAATTTCAGGAGAAAAACATCCTGTTTGTGATTTTTGGATTACAGGAGAAAGTATTTCAAGTTTTCAACATTTTGGGACTGGATCAGCTGATGACTATCAAACCCAATAAAAAAGAAGCTTTGCAGGAAATAGTATGACTCATAAATTGAAGCTATATTGTGATACCAACAGATTGGCGGAGCTGAGGACTTTTCTTGATTCTATCCTTCAAAAAACCAGCCTTACCGAAATTGAACAACATCAGGTAATCCTGGCTGTGGAGGAAGTTTGCTCTAATCTGATTATCCACTCCCATGATTGCAATCCTATTGAATTCATTGATTTGGAAGTCGCTCTTGAGGAAACGATACTGAAATTTGAAATCCGGGATTTTGGGACTGGGTTCAATATCCTCGAATATCAGGAACCTGAAATTTCTCATGTGGTCAAAACCAAAAGAAAAGGAGGGCTTGGGATAATTCTGGTCAAAAGGATTATGGACAAAATAGAATTTGAAACAAAAAACAACATCAATATCTGCAGATTATATAAAAATCTGAAATCCAAATAATTGTTAATAAACGCATCATAAAACCGAAGGCTACCCGTATTTTTCAATTTAATTTGTAACATTGCAGCATAATTCCAGAATACCGTTTATGATGAATTCAAATCACCTTAAGCTTTTATTGCTGATTTTGGTCTATTCATGTAGTCCTAAATCTACCATCAAAACACCGGATCAAATACCCGAGGCAAGATTACCTCTCTTAGTTATTGGAGATGAGCAAATCTATGAAGATGAATTCTTATATATGCTCAATAAAAACAGGGAATTCAAAAGCCCTGATGACAAAATCAGTCCCCAGGAATTTGATGAAAACCTGGAGCTTTTTGTAAATTATAAACTTAAGGTCAAAGAAGCAGAAAGCTTAGGTCTGGATCAAACAGATGAGTTTTTGAAAGAGTATGAAATGTTCAAAGATGACCTGACGCAACCTTTTTTAATCAAAAACTCACTCCAGGAAGGTGAACTGATGAAAGCTTACAACAGGATGAAGGAGGTTATCCGGGCCAGTCATATTCTTTTACAATTCCCCCCAAATGCCAGTCAGGCAGATACAATTTCTGTATTGAGAATGGCACAAAAATTAAAAGCCGATGCTGAACAGGGTGCCGACTTCAATGAACTGGCATTCGAACATTCTGATGACCCTTCTGCCAAAAACAACAAGGGAAGCTTGGGTTATTTTACTGCATTGCAGATGGTATCACCTTTTGAAGATGCCGCCTATGGATTGCAAGTGGGGGAGATTTCAGATCCGGTATTGACCAATTTTGGCTACCACATTATAAGACTGGAGGATAGAAAACCCAATCCCGGTGAAATCCGAGTATCCCATATCCTTATAAGAAGTCAGGAAAATGAACCTGTTTCTGAAGAAAGGGCTTTGAGAAAGGTCAGGGAAATATATGCTGAGCTTCAAAAACCTGAAAGGGAGTGGGAGGAAATCTGTCAAATGTATTCCGAGGATCCTGCAACCAAAAATACAGGGGGGAATTTGCCTTGGATTAGCTTGGGCTCTGTAATTCCGGAATTTGAAAGAGCGGCATTCTCGCTCACAGAGGAAGGTGAAATCTCTCCTCCGGTCAATACCCCTTATGGCTATCATATCATCCGGCTGGAAGAAAAAAAACCTCTTGGAAGCTTCGATGAAATGGAGCAAATGATCAAATCCAGAGTTCTAAGAGATAGTAGATCGACCCTTATTCAATCCCAAGTTGTAGCTATCCAAAAATCCCGATACGGATTTGAAGAAAATGAAAGAAATGTCAGAGAAGTCGAAACTATTTATTCCCAAAACCCAAGATCGGATGTCCCCCAGATAATTCAGGAAAAAAATCTTACCGACTCCGTCCTATTCAGCATCAACAAATCCCCTAGAAATGTAGGAGACTTTCTTCAGTTTATAAATTCAGGAAATCAAATAGTACGAGGCAATCCTCAGCAATATTTTGCCAATTGGTATGACAAATACATAGAAGTCAGCCTTCTTGATGCCGAAATTGACGATCTAACCAAAAATAACCAGGAATATAGGCTATTGATTCAGGAATATAGGGACGGTATTTTGCTATTCTCCCTGATGAATGAACAGGTCTGGCAGAAGGCCATAGAAGATAGTCTTGGTCAGGTGAGGTATTTTGAGGAGCATGTGGACAAATACCAATGGAATGAGCGTGCACAAGCCCTCATTGTTACTATTGGTAAAGAAGAAATCATACCTTCCTTAAGAAGATTCCTTGCAGGTAAAAAATATCAATCAAATTTGGCTGACCGTTTGGAAAACACGTTCTTATTGGACGATCCTTTGGCATTTACACTTACTGATGGTCTTTTTGAAATAAATTCACATCCAGTATTGAAAGCTGTCGATATTTCCAAGCCAACCCAGGAAATAAGATTGGACAACAAAACATATTTTGTGGTGATCGGAGAAAAACTTCCGCCAGGACCCAAAAAATTTGAAGAGACTCGAGGTAAAATCATTCAGGATTATCAGGAATACCTGGATAAAGCACTAATTGCTTTTCTTAAAGAAAAATACTCAATCCAAATCAATGAAAGTGAGAAACAGAAAATATTCGATGTTGCAGTCGATAAATAATTGGCTGTTTCTAATCTTACTGTCCGGAATTACTTCCTGTGATTTATTTAAATTCAAATCCTCAGAAGATCAGGAAGACGATCCGATATTGGCATCTGTAGGCAACCAAAATTTGCGGAAATCTGAACTAAGTTTTATGACCGGAGGAAGTATCAGTTCTGAAGATAGTGCAAATATTGCAGCAAGCTATCTTCAGTCCTGGGTGAGAAAACAACTGATGATCAAAGAAGCAGGAAAATCAATGACCTTTGATGAAGGAGAAATCAACAGAAAACTGCTGGATTACAAATATGCCCTTATGGTGTATGAATTTGAAAAAAAATATGTAGAGGATAACCTATCCAATGAAATATCCCAAGACGAAATAGAAGAATACTACCAGGCCAATCAATCCAACTTCGCCCTCAAAGAAATTATTGTTAAAACCAATTTTCTGAAAATGGAAAAGGATGCCTTGGCACAGAACCGGAATGTGGAAAGGTTACTGAAATCGAACAAAAAATCAGATACCGACAACCTGAAGGAATTGGCATCCAAACAGGCCTCCAATTATTTTCTGGAAGATTCCATTTGGGTCAAATTTGAAGATATCATTATCAATACTCCACTGTCCAATCATCCAAACAAAGTTCAGTTGCTGAAAAATAATAGCCTGATTGCAACCGAAGATGATAGATATCGGTACTATTTCAAAATACTGGAATACAAATTGCAGGATCAGATACCTCCGAGAGAATTTGTACAAGATGAAATCACAAAGATCCTTTTGAATAAAAAAAGGATAGAACTAGTGGACAAATTGAATAAAGAAATATACGCAAGAGCACTGGAAAATAATGAATTTATTATTTATGAATAGATTGAAGTATTTAATGATCCTTTCCCTGATGATGATTTCGGCCACTGTAGGGTTTACACAAACCGAATCAGATGCTGAAACCGAAAAACCTTCAGGTCAGGTGTTGGACAAAATCGTAGCCAAGGTAAACAACTATATCTTACTTGAATCCGATGTTCAAAAGGCGTACTTAGAGGCTTTGGCACAATCCCAGCAGGGGTTTGAAGCACCTACTAGATGTGATGTATTTGAATCACTCCTGATCAACAAACTGATGGTAGCCAAAGCTGAGATTGATTCGGTCCTGGTCACAGATACAGAAGTAATGATTCAGGCCGACCAAAGATTCAACATGGTCATGCAACAATTCGGCGGTGATGAAAACATGTTAATGGAAGTTTATGGAAAGTCCTCTGAACAACTTAAAAAGGAAATAGAAGAATTGCTCAAGGAGCAATTGATCGTCCAAAAAATGCAAGGCAAAATCACAGAGGGATTAACAGTTTCTCCTGCTGAAGTCAGAAAGTTTTATTCTTCCATACCAAGAGATTCTCTCCCATTTTTCTCAGCTGAAGTGATGGTAGGGCAGATAGTCAAAAAACCAGAAGTAAACCGCGCCACAAAAGACAGTTTAGCCAATCAGCTTTCAATTTTCAAGCAGATGATCAATGACGGTACTTCTGATTTTCAGACCCTTGCAACCAAATATTCCCAAGATCCTGGTTCAGCGATTCAAGGTGGGGAATTGGGATTTTTCCGAAGAGGAGAACTGGCACCTGAATATGAAGCTACAGCGCTTGGCCTAAAACTGGGAGAAATAAGCGATCCGGTTGAAACCATGTTCGGATTTCATATGATTCAGCTTTTGGAAAGAAGAGGAAATACCTTCAATACGCGTCATATTCTTTTAAGACCCGAACCTACAGAAAATGACATCCGAATCGCTGAAAGTTTCCTGGACAGTCTTAGGACACTAATTGTAGAAGAAAAAATTGACTTTGCGAAAGCCGCTAAAGATAATTCGGATGACAGAGCGACCTCTGATAATGGAGGCTTTTTTACAGACCCTGCCACAGGCTCCAATAGACTGACCCTAAGAACCTTGGAGGATCCTATTTTATATTTCACTCTTGACAGTATGGAAGTGGGCAGCGTAACCAAACCTTTGAGGTTTGAAAATGAAAGAGAAGGAACTCAGGTTCGGATTTTATATTACAAAGAAAAATTTCCTGCACATCGTGCCAATCTGGATGATGACTATGAGAAATTAAAAGCAGCAACTAAGAGAAAAAAAGAGGAAGGTCTGTTAGGAAGATGGTTTGTTACAGCCAAAGAGGATGTTTATATAGACCTTGACCCCTTTTACGACAGATGTGATGCTCTGAAAGACCGGTAACATCCCGATGTTTTGTATCGGGGTTATGTAGGGCTTTGGATTATGAATAAGCCAGGCAATTTGGTAATCACATCAGATGAGTCAGCTGTCTTGACCCCACCAGATGACTGGCAGGGTCAAAAGCTCCAATGGAGATCCTTGATTTTACTGGAAGATTTTATCTCCCAGTTTCAGCAGAATTGCTGATACTTGACCTTTAGCTTGGCTTAGACCTTATCCAAAGCCTGACTGATATCCCATATAATATCAGAATAATGCTCAACACCGATAGATAACCGGACCAACCTTTCACTGATTCCAAGTCTTTTTCTGTCTTCTTCGGAAACATCCGAATGCGTCATGGTAGCGGGATGCTCTGCAAGTGATTCTGTACTTCCCAATGAAACCGCCAACTTGATCAATTTGAGATTGTTCAGGAACAGAAAGGCTTCTTTTTCACCACCCTTGATATCAAATGAAAGCATGCCCCCGGCACAGCTGAGTTGTTTTTTAAAAATGGTATATTGGGGATCTCCTTCCTGTAAATGACCAAGATAGTACACTTTTTCTACCTTGGGGTGATTTTTAAGGAAATCCGCCACCTCCAAAGCATTTTTGGCCTGTTGGGTCATCCTGACTTTCAAAGTCTCCAAACTTCTCATCAGCAGCCAACCTGTCCAAGGGCCAGCCATATTTCCCAAAAAAGTCCTTAAAGTCCGGACTCTTTTCATATATTTTGATTTTCCCAATACTGCACCTGCTATGAGGTCAGAGTGTCCTCCAATGTATTTTGTAGCAGAATACACTACCAAATCCACTCCCAGCTGCAATGGATTTTGCCATAGCGGACCCATGTAAGTATTATCGACACATACGACCACTTCCTTTTCTCCATAGGAAAGCCGATCAGCTACAGTCCTGCAGACAGAAAGATCAAAAAGCGCATTGGTAGGATTGGCAGGAGTTTCGACATAGACCATTTTCACCTTATCAGATAAGCCAAGGGATTGAATATGATCAAGAATTTCTTCAGTGGTTTGGTCACTTGTAAAGCCTACACCATGAATATTGTATTGTGGCAAAACCTTGTTGATAAAATGATCTGTACCTCCATATACCGGCATGCTGTAAAGCATCACGTCTCCCGGTCTCAAAAACTCCAACATGACCGTTGAGATGGCAGACATACCACTTTCAAAAACTGCACACTCGTCTGCCTTATCCCATAAGCAAAGTCTTTCTTCCAGAATCTGTAAATCGGGGTTGTTCAGTCTACTGTAAATCAAGCCCAGTTCCTCATTGGGTTCTTTTTCCCTTTTTCCATAAGCAACCTGGAAAAAAGCCTTCCCTTCTTCGGCATTTTTGAAGACAAAAGTACTGGTCTGGAATATAGGGCATTTTATAGCCCCTTCTGACAATTCTGGCTTGTAGCCATGGGTCATCATCAGACTTTCAGGCTGGAAATATCTCTCTAACATTATATTTGGGTTTAAGGAGGCAAATGACAGTAAATTCCAGCATATTGTCAATGGGGAGTTTAAAATATTATTTTGCCATTGAAAATAATACATTACAAATATTCTTTTTGTTTAGAATAAAAATCTAACACTATAAATTTTAAAGAATATAATTTGGAAAAATGATTTTTTAAAAGGCTGCCCTTTAGTAAAATAACGGAAGCTTCAATGCAAAAAAAATATATCCGGTTTGAATGGGAATTGAATCCTTTTTATTTAAATGGAATGTAAACCCGCTTCAGTATTTGGTAAAGCATATGGCTGTTCTTATTGGGGAATCCGCCACCTATTTACCTTACCAATAACTTTCTGTTATAATCTCTTTCCCTACCTCTTATATTGACAATATATAATCCTTTGGGAAGACCTTGGAATTCTACGGTATCAGCTCCTATTGAAGGAACAACATGTCGGATTTCATTTCCCATGGCATCTGTGATTTTTACAGCATTCACCCTATTGACTCCTTTGAAAGACACCGTGACCATTCCGAAAGATGGGTTAGGATAGACCCCGATTTCCTCTGTGCTTATCTCCCTGTTGATGCTTGTAATCAGATTGATATTGACTGCAAGGGTGCTCGGACTTCCGGAATTACAGCTGTTCATAGGAGTAACTGTAAGTATAAAATCCCCTTCTTTTTCCCACTGAACCCTTACTTTATTGGTTCCCTGACCACTGATTACTTTTCCTGCATTTCCACTTATAGTCCACTGAAAATTGACATTGGCCACATTGGTGACTTCATATTCCTCTTCTGTCAGGCCTACAGTATCGGGGCCTGTTATTTCCGAGGGTTGTTCGGGCGGTGTCAGTACCTGAATGGGTTTAGTATATGTGTTCCCCTGTCCACAGGGATTATTAGGTGTGATTTTCAATTGTTGCTGACCCAAAGAAGTCCACTGAACAGTCACATTAGGGGTCCCTTGACCTGCAGTAATCAATCCACCTGTCACTTCCCAAATAAAAATTGTTCCCGGAATTTCACTGACTGAATATTCCATAAAATCATTCAAACAGCCAACGCCTTCTCCTTCAATATTGGTAATTGCTTGGGGTTGGGTAGAAACTAGAACTTCCAATCCCTTGGTTTTGCCATTTCCGCAGTTGTTTTTTCCTCTCACCAAAACAGCATTTCTACCGGGTATATCCCATCGGACTTCTATACGGTTAGTTCCCTGTCCTTCCAGGATGGTGCCTCCGTCCACCCTCCATTCAAATTCTACTTCCGGTCCTTCATTGTTCTGAACAGTATAAACCTGTTGTGATAGGCAGATATTGTCTTCACCAAAAATCACCGTAGGTTCTTCAGGTACCTGACAGCTGTAGTTGAACAAAGAACCTTTTTCGCCTACTGCGAAACCGCTGCTTAAATCCCCAAAGCTTATGCCTGTAAAATCCTGAAAGGTTCCTGTTGGCATTGGGGTCCAGCTATCTCCCCCATCACGTGTCACCATAATCAGACCTCCTTGTCCTGTTACGAAACCTACTGATTCATCCAGAAAATCCAGGGCATTCATATCCTGACTTATTCCCACATTGATCTTGACCCATGTTTTACCCCTATCTGTAGACTTGAGGATAGTTCCGGCATTACCGATGACAACTGCTGTTTGCTCATCAAGAATCTTTATTCCTTTCAGATTTTCAGTTGTTGTAGGGGTAAGGATTTGCCAATTTTCCCCGTCTTCCGTCCTTGCCATAAAACCGTCATTACCAATCAGAATCCCTGTTGAGGTATCAAAAAAATCCAAGTCTATCAAAGTACTGTTGGGACTACCGAGGGAAAGTGCTGTCCAAGTCACGCCTGAATCTGCCGTACGTGAAATAAACCCATTTTCACCTACAATATAGCCGGTGGTATTATTGAAAAAATATAATCCATTGATTGATTCATTTGTACCCGGAGTCAGGGATGTCCAATTAGAACCCGAATTAGTTGTCCTTAATAATATCCCCTCATCTCCGGAAATATATCCAAAAGCATTGGTTGTAAATGCAAGGTCATTGAAAGTCACAGATAGCGGTCTGGAACGGTCCACAAGTGTATTTCCACCATTAGAAGTAGATAGCACCAAGCCTTCAACACCGATGATATAGCCAAGATTTGCCGTTCTGAACTGGGTTCCCGTATAATCTTTATCTCTACCGGAAAGCCTGACACCCCAACTTCCTCCCGAATTGTTGGAGAAAATCACAAAACCGTCTTCGCCTACGGCAAATACTACATTGGAAGCCCTTCTAAAACTTACCGAAAGGTAATTCTGTGTATTGTTGATATTGATACCATCTATCGTGGTACCGGCATTAACCGTTCTTAATATAGTAGCATTTTCCCCCAAAATCACTCCAATATTGGGATTGTTTTTATTGAAAGACAGTGTATTGAGGTTTCTTTCAGTACCGCTGTTCAAAAGCGTCCATGTGGACCCTGCGTCTGTCGTTTTGACGATTGTTCCCTGCTGCCCTACCGCGAATCCGGTTTGACCGGATGTAAAGTGGATGCCGTTAAGGCTATTGTTCTGACCGGTATTTTGAATATTCCAATTGTTGCCCCCGTTAAAGGTCCTGATGACCTGACCCTGGGCAGTAGCAATATATCCTGTATCCTGATTGACAAAATAAAGGCTGTTCAAGTGGGCAGTGGTGCCTACGGCTTGTCTAGCCCAAGTTTGTCCCCCGTTAGAGGAACGGAATACCTGACCATTATCCCCGACAGCATAAACCCTGCTTTCTGTCAGAAACCAAACACTCCTCAGGGTTTCTGCTGTACCTGCATTGGTGAGTTGCCAGTTTTGACCTCCATCAGTAGTCCAAAAAACTGCACCTTCTTCACCTACAATAGTCCCCAAATTCTCATTAAAGAATGCCAATCCCCACATTTTATTCTTTGAAGGGGCTTTTTGTTCTGTCCAACTGAGACCACCGTCTATGGTTTTTAAAATCACCTGATCACCG
The DNA here is from genome assembly GCA_964559905.1 of uncultured Aquiflexum sp. Lineage (GTDB taxonomy): Bacteria > Bacteroidota > Bacteroidia > Cytophagales > Cyclobacteriaceae > Aquiflexum. The sequence goes on along the minus strand of CAZLJT010000058.1, from coordinate 394 downwards.
GCAATAAAGCCCGTTTCGTCACTTGCCCAAGTCACTTCAGTAAGCTGATTGCCCCAACCACCAACCCTTCTCCAGGTCTGTGAGTAAGAAATGCTACTGATTAAAATAAAAATAAGAATGGGTATTAAGCGCTTCATCATCTACATTTGAACTACTACTAACTTTACAAAAATAGGATTAAATCCCATAAATGAAATACTTTGGCAAAGCCAGAAAGACATATAAACTATGCAATTAGGTGTTATTGCGCACAAACAGCAATAATGTCTTTAGAAACTCATCATTTACATCTACTTTTGTACTGAGGATTTTGAAAAATTATGAAAAATTTATTTCAATTCATTTTGATATCAGGGCTTTTAATCTCCTGTAACTCAAAAGAAAGAGTGAGCAA
>CAZLJT010000057.1:0-16666 GCA_964559905.1 uncultured Aquiflexum sp. | reverse complement strand
CGACCGCTACCGCGGATCTCGCAGTGACGCCGGACCCGTCATCGCGAGAGCAGCGAAGCGATCTCTCAACAGGCCGTGTCTACATCAACTCCGAACAATACTTCGACTCCGTCCCGGAAGTCGCTTGGAACTTCTACATCGGCGGCTACCAACCCGCCCAAAAATGGCTCAAAGACAGAAAGGGCAGGACATTGGATTTTGAAGATATCCTTCATTATCAAAAGATTATTGTGGCTTTGATGGAGACCGATAGGTTGATGAGGGAGGTGGACGGAGTGCTTGAGGTCTAGTGCTCCTAGCGCTCCTCGTGATTTGCAATCGCGAGGACAGATAATTGGAATTTGTAATTCCAATAACCGCACTGATGATAAATGCCAAAATGAAAATCAGAGTAAAGTAATTCCAGAAGTAGGGAAAAGGGAGATAGTCAGGAACAAAGGCTGCTCCCACCTCAGGTTTACCTAAATGCAAACCCACTTAAAGAAAAAAGGAGAGGGGGAAGATTTTACCTCCCCGTATTCAATAGCTTGTCCATGGTCCTCCTATCAGTTGGTTGGGAATGGAACCAATGGCCTGATTTCGGATTGACCGCCTTTGGGTTTCTCTAACTGCCTATTTACTTGTTCGTTTTGGTAGGAAATGGAGATACTTTCGACAACTCTAAGGAACAAAAAAAATTGAAAGGTGCAGATATACGCTGTTAGCAATCGAATATACCAAGCGTAATCGGCCGACAATGTTTGCCTGATTTATTTATACCACAAGCTGTTTGATTTCAACTTCTTTGAGTTTTTGGTATTTGAAAATAGCGAATACAGAAATAGTCAATAAAACCAAAACAATCCAATAAACCCATATTGGAACAGGCACAGGATCTCCGGCCGCATAAGAGTGAAGACCTGACAGGTAATAATTCACTCCAAAAGAGGTCATGACGATTGAGGAAAATGCCCAAAGGCTTGCAAGATTGAATACCAGTCCATTTTTGAATTTTGGAATCAGCCTGAGGTGCAATACAAATGCATAGACGATAACCGAAATCAATGCCCAAGTTTCTTTGGGATCCCATGCCCAATACCTTCCCCAGCTTTCATTGGCCCATACTCCTCCAAGAAAAGTCCCAACACTGAGTAGAAACAACCCGATGGTAATTGACATTTCGTTTACCATCTGCAATTCGCGGATACTGCTCCACCATTTTTTCCCAGGATCATTGGGCTTGAATATGATCAAGATCAAACTTAGCAATGCAATAATCGCGGCCAGAGCCAAAGGGGCGTAACTGCTTACAATTATGGCAACGTGGATTTTGAGCCAGTAGGAATTCAGGACAGGCATCAGGTTGGTGATTTCGGGATTGAGCCAATCCAAGAAACCAACGAAAAGCAGTGTTCCTGAAAAAATGAGACCCAAAGGCAGGGTAAACTTTGACTTGTTGGAAAACAAAAGTCCAAAAAGTAAAACTCCCCAAGCCACAAAGACAAGCATTTCAAAGCCATCACTCCATGGCGGGTGTTTGGCAATATACCACCTCAAACATAGATGGAAAGTGAAAGCCAAAAATCCTAGCCATGTCAATGCTTTCCCGACAAACCAGGTTTTTTTCCAGATGTGATCATCTTTGAAAAGCATCAAAATTCCCAAAAACAACATAATCGTTCCCAAAAGCCAGAATATACCAAATAGCCTAGTGCCAAGGTTCAATTGATTATATAGAAGCTCAGCTTTGATTTCATTTGGAGAAGGGTATACTTCTTCACCTATTTTTTGCTGGTAAAGTGATATATAGGAAAGGGTTTCATCTGCATCTTCCCAGTTTCCATCTTCTATTCCTTTTCTAAGAGCATCGAGGTACAAGGGAGTGATATTTTTGACAAATATTCCGTCTTCTTCATCGAAGCCTTGCATGTACTGCTGTCCTGTAAACCAGGTATTGTTTTCGTCAAGTTTGTTTGGGAAAAGCCTGAGAAAATCCCCTGTAAGCAAACCATAGAAAATATTGAATCTTTCATCTGTTTTGAGAAGTTCTTTATGCCCTTCATTCCTCTCGGCAGGCTTGAGAAGGTTGGCTGCTTCTACCAATTCCTGGATCCGGTAATTTCCCTCGGCATCCAAAAAATCCTGAAAGCTTATCTTGTCAGTCGGTTCTTTGCCCAATAGTTGAAACACTTCAATTGATTTTGCCTTGTCGATTCTTACTAGGGGCAATTGACTCATGGTAGCGGGGTCCATCTGGACTGCCAAAAGAAACTGTTCCGGGCTAAGTCTCATTTCTCCTTCCTCAACAGGCAGAGCCATGTAGGTTTTTCCGGAAAGCTTTCTGACAATTTCATTGGCAAGTGTATTCAAAGGCTTCATCCTTCCATCCAGATCCTGCACGATGAGTTTGCCGTATTGCGCTGCCTGTTCCAAAGGAACTATGGATGATTCGATGGAATGCTCTCCTTGGGCAAATACGTTTGCAGAAATTCCGAGTAAAAGGAGTGTAGCGGCAACTGTTTTTTTGATATTTCCAAGTTTAGTATTTAAGATTCTGAACCTGCTCCCTTTGGCAAAAAGGGTTAAAAACATTCCCAAAGTCAAAAGAAAATATCCAAGATAAGTTATGTAAGTGCCTGGCCTGTCCTGATTGACAGAAAGTACAGTACCTCTTTCATCCGTATCATAGGAAGATTGGTAAAACCGGAACCCTTTGTAATCCAAAACATTATTCATAAAAATACGGTAGGGGAAATCTTCTCCTTTGTCCATGACCATTACTTCGCTGGCATAGCTTGCAGGACTTTGGCTTCCGGGATACCTTTCCAATTCAAATGCATTGAGGTAAAGTCCAAATGGTAACTGGACTGGTTTTGGACCATAGGTAATCGAGTATTCATTTCCTTCATGATTAAATGTTGACCAACTGGGATTGAAGCTAACTATTTTGACGTAGGCTTCTGAGAGGATTTTACCGGAATCATCCAAGACTTTGTATTTGACGACATCCAATAAATCTTTGGCAAGATTCGGGTCTTGTTCAGCTATATAGCTTAATTTGGCATTTTCATAGATTCCTTTTACCATAAATGCCCCACCTTCCCATTGGTAAAGCGTCCTCATTTGAAGTGGTTTGGATTCGCCTGCATGTTGATTCCCCATTTTTTGGGAAACCATTTCCATGAGCTGAAGGTGTTGGTCTGTTTCAATGATCCAGGAGTCATTTTCTTTAAAAATTCTGATAGTATGGTGAGGATCATTTTTAGTACTGAGAGAGATTTCTCCCATTTGAATAAACTTTCCTTTTTCCACAAAATAATCTTCCCGACCTGAGCCCATCGCCACAGCCACATCAACAAAGGTTTTGCTTCCATCCACAAATTCCTCTTTGGCACCTTTTATATAATCCTCCAGGACCACTTTAAAATTGCTGTTTCCGATTTTAGCTGAAATTGTTCTTTGTTGAAAATCTTTTGGAAGGAGTAAAAGCGGTTTATGGAAAGAGAGGTTTTCCTGATCACCATTTTTAATTATTTGTAAATAGGGTGCGGTAGTGTAAAAGGTGCTTTGCTCTTCCCCTTGGCGGATATGCATGATTCCTTCCTCACTGATATACCGCGTGACACCGGCACCGATAATAATGAGCACAAACGAAATATGGAAAAGACCGATAGGCCAACGGTTTTTATGAAAAAGCTTGTATTGGCTGGTATGGGCCAAAAAGTTGACAGCCATCCAGACCATGATAAGTTCAAACCACCATGCGTTATAAACCAATGATCGGGCTACAGGGGTTCCGTGGTCATTTTCTAAAAAAGTTGCCACTGCCATGGATGCGCCAAAAGCGATAAATAAGAGTAAGGTTACTTTGGTAGAAAGCAGTATTTTGATGATTTTCATGGATTTAGAGTAGTATCCCGATAAATTTATTTTTCATGGTAGGCCTGAAAATCAACATCAGGTAAGCCCAGTTTTGTGTTCCTTTTGGATTACTGTTTTTTTGTACGTAAGCAAATGAATCTGTATTGAAGAATTGGCTATATCCACTTTGGATCGAAAATGCATCACTTACAATATAGCCCAAGCTAAAATCCAGCTGTGTTCCAAAGTAGGAATCCAACTGGTTTTGGCTTCCCGGTTCTTCCAATCTGAATATAGTATTTTGGGCAAAGAATGCATGCACATCTCCTTGAAGGAAGAGTTTCTTGTTGAAAGCATACCTGGATCTGACAAAGTAATCTTCCAAACCTACATTGTCTTCATGGGTTCCACCCACAAAAAACAAATCCATGTAGCCATTGAATAAATGATTGGTACCGTATAGCGGGCTGTAAGAGTTGTTCTTTTCAGTCTCGTTGTTTGCTGTACCGCTGAGGTATTCTGCACCTACGGATAGTGTCCATACTTTTCCCTGTTCTGTATTGATAGGAAATAAATGGTTATAAACCATGCTCAGATTAAATGCATTCAGACTCCTGCCTGAAACATCTTTCCCAAACTGATGGTAATAAAATCCTGAGAGTTGGGAGTTTCCGGAAATGTATTTTAAAGTAGGAATTCCCAAAGTGGTGCGATATCTGATTCCTTTATCCAAAAGAACCCCGTTGTTGTCAAAGTTCTGCCATTCCCGTCCATCATTCCATGCCAAAGCTGAAAATTGGACTTTCCCCCATTTATTTTCGTACCGGGCCATTTGCGCAATTTTGTATTGGTTTGGGATAAGAAAAGGCTGGTCCACAAGAGCTTGGGAGGATTGGTTATACGCCCCCCCAAAATGGAATTTCATATTCCCTTTCTCATGCATGGCAAGAGCAAAATCATGTGCCCTTCCCTGCAAAGCCCAATCTAAATTTCCAAGGAACCTGAAGTTATCATAATTAAGTTCTTGTCTACCCAATTTCACTTTCCATGTGTCAGATATTTTTGCCATCGCCCAAGCTTCATGGAGGGAAAGGAAGCTGTCCGTAGCTTTTACTTGTGAGGTGTTTCCCCAAACCCTCACATCTTGGATACTCATGTAAAAAGAAAAATTTTCCATTTCATAGGCAGCCTGTAACCTTGCCCTATGGCCAATGAATGCAAACGGTTTTTGATTTTCGGATATAAGTTTGCCAAAGCCATTTCGGAATTCTGAACGCTGGAGAATCTGCCCGTCTATTTTAAACTGGGCATAGGAATTCTGGAAGGAAAGGATAAATAAGATTCCCCATCCCAATAGCTTTAGCTTTTTCATAGCTTAGGAATTAAAATTATTGGTTATTTGCTGCTTAGGACTTCTACTTCTTTTTTAGCTTCCCTGGCTTTTCCATCTTTCAGCCATTGAGGGACCACCTGTTCCAGGAATTTGGTTTTATCCGCCCTTTCTTTTTCCATATCAAGGCCAATATATGCTTGTAAAGTAGCTTTGTTGTTGAAGTCTGGCATTTCAACAGGTTTGTTGTGGCCCAAGGAAGCCAACAATCTGGTTAGTTGAATTCGGCTTTCCTGTATGGTTCCCATAGCAGAGGTTATGATTCTACTTGATTCCAAAGGGGCGTGGAATGCCCCACCATGAGAAGCCACTACAAAATCCCATCTCCATTGTGCATGTCGGATTCCCTTTTGGATTTCTTTCATCTGTTCTTCTGTGGCACCTAATTCCCAGGCCTTTCCTGCTTCAATATGTGCCATCGCAATTTGTTTCTGTAACTTCGAAGAACCTTCTTTGACTTTTCTTTGGCGATCATAGACATCTGTCATCAGATCCTCCTGTTTTTCCCTGTGACAAACGAAACAGGAGTTTTCTACATTGCTGAGTGGTGAACCGATATGGTGGTCTGTGAATTTTTGTCCGCCCTCATTTTTGTAAGGCATATGGCAATCTGCACAGGAAACACCTCTTTTGGCATGTACACCCATTTCAAAAATTTCATAATCAGGATGCTGTGCTTTAAGCATTTTGGTTTTGCTGATGGGATGTGTCCAATCCGCAAAATCAATATTGTCATAATAATTTTCCATGGCTTCCACGCTCAATCCGTCTTTCCATGGAAAGGTGAGGTAATTTGCGTTTTCTTTTCCGGGCTTTGTCTTGTCAAAATAGTATTCCACATGGCACTGTGCACAGACCAATGAGCGCATTTCCTGATGGGAAGCTTGATTGATGTCCTTGCCCATGGCTTCAAAAGCTTCAATCAATGCAGGGCGTGTAATGGTCAGGTTCATGGTTTCGGGATTATGGCAGTCAGCACATCCTATCGGATTGATTACCTCTGAACCTAAACTGGACAGTTTGGTACTGTAATATTCTGTCACCCCCATTTCGCTCATCAACCTGGGCACATCAGGGCTTTTACATGTCCAACAAGTACTGGGCATAACCCCATCACCTGGTTCCATGGGGGAGCCAATTCTGATAGAATTCTGTACATCTGTAATAGCGTAAGCATGACCTCTGGGCTGGTTGTAATCTTTGCTGAATGCATAGCCTGCCCATAAAATCACCAACTCGGGCTGGTCATCCAATACATCCTGAAAGCCACTGGTATTGTACATACTTTTGAAAGTGGTGTCCTGGGTTTTCATATAGGATTGATACTGTCTGGGATAATTCAATCCCCAAACAGAATCCCTGGGTTCAATTCCTTCTATCTGTACTTTGGGTTGATATGCAAATCTCGCCTCAGTTTTTCTGTCCATAATAGAATAGGCCAACATGGCCAGCAAAAAGACTATTACGGCTGTTAATCCAAAAAGAATCCAATTTTTCATGAGTATGTGGTTTTAAGAATGTCCTTATTACTGTTTGCTTTGTTTCATGCTTTCTTTAAGCCATTTGGGAATTATCTCAAGGTCTGATGGGGCATGTGCACGGATGGGTTCAATCTGATGTCCCACAGATGCGAGACTCCTTACTTTTCCATGAGGAACTTCCCTATGACATTCCCAGCAGATTCTGCCTGTTCTATTCGGATGATGGTTTTCTACCAATCCAATCAATTTGGCATCTGTCACTTGGTCCTCATGGCACCGGATACAATTACTCTGTATGACTTTGATGGAAGGTCCCAAGGCTTTGATAACCTGGGGTTCGGCTCTCATTGTAAAAATAGAGGCATGGTACAAGCCATCTTTGGCTTTGAAAAAATATTTGTTTGCAATATTGTTATGAGGGACGTGGCAGTCATTACAATGGGCTACTTCCCGATGGGAACTGCGTGTCCAAGTGATGTATTGTGGTGTCATGATGTGGCAATTCACACATGCCTGTGGATCATCCGACAAATAAGATGCAGCATTGCTTAAGCGTAATAAGTAAATCCCAAGACCAAAAATAGCAGCTACTAAAACAATCGCATAAGGTCTCCAAGCTCTAGGGGGGATTAAGCTGTATTGAAACAATTTTCTTTTGATGGTTTGGAATTTACCCATACGGAGTAATCATATATAAGACAAATTTACATCTTACAAACTAAAGAACCCAGTCGCAGATAATATTAATTTATGATGCTCCTTGAGACAAAATACAAAGGCTGTCCTCAATTGCTTCTACGGAATGGGTAATTTCAACCGGGATTTCAACTTCGTCATATTGGCCAAGTTCCACCACCCTTGATTCTTCCTTGTAAATGACCGCTCCTTCCAAAACAGTTAATTTTGATTTAACATGAGCTTTATGTTCAATCAAAATCATCCCTTTCTTAAACCCCATCAAGAGAACTTTGAAACCTGTTCCATGGTGAAGCGACTTTGCAACGGGACTGTCAGCTGAATTCAGTTCCTCCTTAATTTTCTTTATTGTCATCTGTTTATCAATTTTAATATTTTCAGTCGAACAGTCTGGGCAATCAGTCACAATACCTTCCAAGAGCGTGGCTCCGTCAATGTGGTGTTTCACAAAATCCTGAATAAGCATATAGCTGTCTTTATGATTGTTTACATCTATCTGTTTATCCTTGAGCATTGTCCTGATTTTTCCATCATATTCCTGGCGGCCCCAACAAACAGGACATGTTCCTTCCGGTGATGTCCCCTGCTCCTCATTCTTTGGGACTTTAAAATATTGGGTGATATTTTCGATTATATCTAAAGGATTTTGTTTAGGATGGGATGTAAATTTTTTCACAATGCCTGAAGCTCCATTGTCTGAATAGATCCCGTAGGCGTTGACTACAATTCCTTTCAGATTTTCATTTTTTGAGCTAATAGCATAGACAATCATTTCATCTCCTTGATCGCTATTTCCTTCAAATATGTAGAAATCGTCGATTTCGAATTCATCTGGGGATAAAACAGTTCCTGATAGATGACAAACAAGACATTCCTGGTCGGTCAAAATCGAAAAGTCTTTAGTATAACCAAGCTTTTTGAGATCGGTCATAGCTTCGGTGACGGTATCGTAAGTTTTTCTAATCATACTGGTCTTTTATTTAGGATTGAATTCTATCTGTCTAAATAACCGGAAACCATTTCTCATAAAAAGTAACCAAAGCAAAAAAAGACAGGATAATGAATCCTCTCTTTTCTTACTTGATAATGATTATGCTTTCACTGAAGCAAGTTCTTCACAAATCTTTGCACATTTTCTGCAGGCTTCGGCGCACTCCTTGCAGCTTGCATGGTGAGCGGCATGTTTGTCACATTCTATCGCACAGTCATTGCAGATTTTGGCACACAAGGCATGAAGTTCGTTGCTATAGGCCGATCCCCTTGCATCAAACCTTGCGCACAATGCGCAGATGTCAGCACAATCTCTGCAAATAGAAATACAATCCAGATTGCTTTCTTTGATACAATCGGTGATGCATTTTTCGCAGGTCACCAAGCAGTCCAAACAAGCATCAATACAACTTCTTAAATTTTCCATTTCATTATGGTTTACTTGATGAAAGAATTTTCATAATCCTAAAGTTGGTTCTTTTTGAAGAAGCGGGCATTACGGATATTTTAAAACAAATTATGTCTATCACACATTTTGCAATCCTAAAAAGCAAAAGTCAATGTACTTTATTGGGTTTTAAGCAGGGAAATACCCTCAATATTGTGAAGCAATTCTGCTAAGTTTATTCCTTTAAAGTAAGGGTTTGGATAGTATTATTCCTCTTGTCTTCTATCTTGGAATGAAAAATTCTCGCCATTCTTTCTCCCTGCCATTTGGCCCTTGTGGCCTTTTCTCCTTCAAATAATGAATCGACCGTTTTGTAAAACAGGGTCAGCCATCTGTTAAAATGTTCCATCGAAACAGGAAGATTGGCGTGCGGAAGGAACGGACTTCCAAAATAAGTGTGCTCCTCCAATAAAACCGTTTGCCAAAAACGATACAATTTTTCGAGATGTTCAGGCCACCGGTCTTCAATTTTGTCATTAAATACACCTGCCAGCAATTCATCCTTTCTTACCTCTCTATAAAAACTATCCACCAAAATTTTGATATCTTCTAGATCAGTTATGTCTTTTTTCATGGGACAGGTCTTAAAGGCTAAAATTCGTCATCATATAATAGGCTGCCCAGCCAAAAAATACAATTACCAAAATCCATAACCAACTTGGAATGCTCTGTGGTGTTTCACTACCTTCAATAATGAATTTTTCATGGTTGCCGTTGTCATAAGCATTGATCATCATTGGAACAGTACCATCCACAACGCTGTTTTCTCCAAGCCCTTCGATCGAAATGGATGGGCCATTGCGAACAGTAAATTTAACCTTCCGGATACCTTCCCTTCCATTGGGTGATTTGCTGACGATTTTCAAGATGTGTTCACCGTCAGTCAATTTGCGCGTATCTAACTCAAATTGCACAGGTGTAATTAATTCCGCAATAGGATTTAACTCATCATCAACGAATAGCATTATTTTGCTTTTATCTTCTTGCATCTTTTATTGGCTTAAGATGGTATGTTTAATATGATCGGCATTTTTCTCTCCTGGTCGGATTAGGTATTTGATAGAATAAACCAAGGTCAAAACCGTGATGACCGTGATGATTCCAATGATCAACCAATCCCAATTGCTTTGTGGTCCTGCACCGTGGGTAATGCCTTTTGTAATTTCAGGTTGCTGTGAATCGCAAACAGGACATGCCCAAATAAATTGGGCAAAGAGAACTAATAGCAGGGTGAACAGTGATTTCACTTTCATTTTTTGGTGGTGGTTTTGATAAAATCCATAATTTTCTTCACTTCTTCAGAGGTTACAGTTTTGGAGTTGTTTCCCCAGCTTGTTTTTTCGTGGTTGATGATAGCCGTCACTTCCTCAGGAGTAAGGTTATTGTCAGTCCCGACACCATTCATCACGGCATATTCAGGCCGGGCATCATACCCGAGCATGATCACGTTGACCAACAGTTCCAAATCATCGCCTAAGACTACAGCGCTTCCTTTCAATGGAGGAAACGCACCTTGCAATCCTTCTCCATTAGCTTGGTGACAGGCCATGCAGTTGTTGGTATACAGCAGATTTCCATCCGGTAGGACGGTGTTGCCTTCAGTTGCCAGTATCGGGGTTTCTTCTTTCTTATATAGAAATTCCATCGGAGGTTTTCCGTCCGGCAAAGGCGTTTGCTTTAAGCTTTGCAAATAAGCAACCAGATTTAGGACCTCTTGGGAGGCAATAATTTTTCCATTGATGCCTCTTCTATATACATCAGGAACAGTTATTTCCACTTCGTTTTCGCCCAGCTCATTTTTGATTTCAAAAAGCCAAGGATAAGCAGGCATGATGGATTGTGGGACTACTGCCCTCGGTTGGTACAGGTGCAATAAATTCCAAGCCATACTCGGTTGTCTGATTCCGATATTGGTCAGGTCCGGTCCTGTTCTCTCCGTACCCATGAGTGTGGCAGTGTTTCGCCAAAAATCTGTCCTGGTATTGCCTGCATAATCGGCTGGTATTCCGGGCCTTGTACCCCATACTTTATCCATATCCACATTACGCACCTGCTGGGTGTGACATGCCACACAGCCATTGGATATAAAGCTTTTTTTACCAAGAAGGGCTTCTTCGCTCAAAGGCTCGTAGTTGGGTAGGGTAGAATTATTTTCCTGATTATGAAGAGCAGGAAGAATGGCTACCACGATTGTCAGTCCGACAAACAATCCAAGTGCTGATCCGAATAGCGTTTTATGATTATCGAAAAATTCCATTTCGTGTCAGTTAATTGGTGAGTGTTTGATTGTCCATTTCTTCTTTGGCTTTAAGGATTGCCATGGGTGTTTTTGGTATCACCACTTCATCATTACGCCTAACCATGACATAAAAATTATAGGCAAACAAGATATGGGAAAGCCACATCAATGATCCGCCAATAGCACGCCATAGCCAATAAGGTGCCATCAATGCCACACTTTCAACAAAGGAACTGCTGCCTTCCATCCACATCAGACCTCTGAGTGTAGCTCCATACATCAGCGGAAATGAATAGAATAATAGGCCAATCAATGCCAACCAAAAATGTGCGCCCACGGTGATTTGCGGTGGTTCTTTTCCGGTTAACCTTGGCACGAGGGTGTATATAAATCCCCACAACATAAAGCAGATAATACCATACATCGTGATGTGGGAGTGGGCGACGGTAAAATCCGTAAAATGCCAAACCAAGTTGGTGAACCGGAAAGCTTCGGCTGTTCCTTGTAGTGACCCCGTGAAATAAAATATGATACCAATCAAATAGAAAGGAAGGGTATAGCTTCCTGAAAGTTTACTCCAAGACCCTTTGAAAGTCATTAAAAAATTGGTCGTCCCGGCTACAACAGGGATAATCATTCCTGCACTCCCCACAATGGACACGGTTTGCAACCACCATGGAATGGCACTGAAAATAAAATGATGGGTACCGATTAAGGTGTAGAAAAGGATCTGAGTCCAAAATGCCAAAATACCCAAGCTATAGGAATAGATTGGTTTGTTTAACTGCTGTGGTAAGAAATAGTACATCAATCCAAGGGTGAAAAGCATAAACCACATCCCGACGCCCTGATGCATATAATATCCCTGCACGATGGTTTCGCCTAGACCATTTTGCCAGTTTGGCACGTAAGCGACAACCGCTATTGTCAACAAAAACATCATGGCTGAAATGATATACCAATTGGAAACGTAAATTTCCTTGGTATTCCTCCTTGCAATGGTTTTGAAGAAGTTGATTAAAGAAATCAAAACACCAATACCAAACAATGCCATTACGGGCCAAATGTATTCCCGGTATTCTCCGCCGCCGTTATTGATGCCTGCCATTAAAAAAATACTTCCCAACACCACAGAAGCATTGATAAGGATAAGGGAATGGTACCCTGTTTTGATGCTATTGACAGGAACATTGCTTACCCTAGGAATCACATAATAGGCCAATCCCATCATTGTCAATGAAGTCCAACCCCAAAAAACAGCATTGGTATGCACAGGACGTAATCTACCGAAACTCAACCAACTGAAATGTTCCACATCCGGAGCGACAAATTTTATTCCGAGATATTCCCCAATAGTGGTCCCAAATACCAGCCAAAAAGTAGCACAGCCCAAATACCATATAATAAGTTTGGTAAGTTTAGGTTCTATGTATGGATAAGGGATGCTTCTCTTCTTCTGTTCAATAAATCGAAATGATTCTACTTCGATGATATTATCTAATAATCCTTTTTTATCTACCGGCATGGCCTGACCGGTCAGTTCATTGTTGGTGAGACCGTATTCAAGTTCTCTCTTTCGTTGCTGTAATCTTTGTTCTTCTTCCGGACTTAACCCTTTGAGATAGACATTAAACTTCTCTGATTCTTTCCTATCGAGGTACTTATTTACAGCAGCAAAGGCCTTTATGGTCATTAAAAATGCTGCAACAAATACCGGTATCGCGATAAGCAATAGCGTGATTATAATACCTGATTCGCTTAAAATATTGTTGTCCATTATTTATAAAAATTAGATGGTATTGACATGTTGCTCTAAAGCACTTAGTTTCGGAGCTTCTGGTAAAATCACAAACCTACACTGACAGAAAATAGCAGGGATAAAAAAAGGATAGATATATCATCCACCCTTTAGATACTTAAATCAGTTTGAGTTTTGAATGAAAATAGGCCTGCCTATCTTCCTTAGAACATGCTTCAATTATGTACAGCTCCGTGCTCTATAATATTGTGTATGGCTGCAATGGTGTGGGTATAATCCACATAAGCTGCTACAAACTCCCTACCCTGATCTACTGAATTATCTTTGACTTTATAGAGTTCGGACACCTTCTGGTATTTTTCATTTACAACCTTATTAAGGTGATTGTCCAGTTTGACAATAAAACCTTCTATGTCATCTTCCTGAAGCGCAGTATCAGTCAACTGAATTATTTGAATGGTACTTCCGGCAGGTTTTAATCCGGTATACGGAGCTCCCTCTGTTTCGCGGTGTAAGCGGACAAGGGTCTCAAAGAAATGCTTTTCTACAATTTTATAGACCTCTTTGTCTTGGTTCTTCAAAGCATAGGTTTTATTGAATAAGGATATGATTTCCGTCTCCTGTTGTGCTGTGATCCATTTCAGCACCAAGTTCACATCGTTTTTTTCAAGTGCTTTGACAGCATCCTTGATCACAGGACCATCAAAGGAATCGCAATGTGCGGAAACTCTCAAAGAACCAAACATCAGAAATATTAAGCTGAGCATGAAAGCAACCTTTGTTTTAAAACCTTGAACCCGAATTTTATTTGCTTGTGTTTTCATATTTTTAATTTTTAATTAGATTAGACATTTTAGAATTAGCTTAAATAATTAAAACAGCCAGAAATTTTTACTTCCCATCTACTTCGTAGCTTTCTTTACAATAAGGAATCCGCTGAGCGGATATCCCAAGGCACGTAATAGTAAAGCGTTTAAAATTGGCTATACTGGTTCCACTTACATCCTTCGTCAATATTCAAACTCCTATAAAGGTGGACATCTTTACAGGATTAAGCATTACGGATATTATGAAACAAATTATGTCAATCACACATTTTGTGCTTCTGAAAAGAGGTGACCTATCATCTTCATCCGTTACTTTAGCCAAGTAATTTTGGCATGGCAATTCTAGTTCTGATGTCAGATTGCTTGTTGAAAAGTGGGCTTTTATTCTCATCTGAAGGGTAAAAGGTTCTTCATGAATACCGCAATCAATAAATGGGGTATTTAAATACCTTCAGGAGCTGCCTGTGTCGAAAAAATAAATATCATAGTCTTCGCAAAGAATACCTATAAAGTATAAAAGATTCAAATTGAAGAAAAAGAGAATTCCCTATTAGCTTCTGGGTATAGTTGAGTAGCTTCAGAAAGTACTGGCCGAACCTCAGTCTAAGAGGTACTCTTCTCCCCTACCAAGATGGTTATTTGATAAGGAGCAGATTGCTTGTCGATTTTGCATTGATCCAATGTTTGATTTGGGGTTCAATGTGTACATACTCACCGGTGGTCAGGGAAAGTTTGAGTCCATTTTCATTTTCAAAAACAGCCTCACCCGTCAGGCAAATCAATAATGCAGGCATTTTTGTAACGTGTTCCTTCAATTGCTCGCCGCCGATGATTTGAAGAGAGGTGACATTGCCTTCTGTGGTCTTGAATATTGATGCTGTTGAGACTGCTTTGGCCTCGTTATGTAGATCTTTGATGTTCATTTGATGGTTTTTTTATTGATAGTGAAGTATGCAAATAGCGTAAAAGCCAAAGTCATCGCAACCCTGAACACCATGGCGCCCACAGTTTTGGTTTCATAAATGCCGCCGGATTGGATATGAAGCAATAATCCTATAAATGCCAGGGTTAAAATCAGGAGAGAAATCGCCAGGGCTTTAAAGGTCCAATTTTTGGAGGTGAGAAGTCCATATATAGCAATCAGGTAGAGAAAACTGCTTATGAAATTTGCCCAAACCACAGACAACACATAGTTCCCCTCTTTTTCCCTGATGCCAAAAAAATCAAAAATCACGGAGCTGCTGAGAAACAATGTCAGCAAGCCAAAGCCGGTCAATATGGCTATTACCAGATATAGCGAAAACTTTTTCATTTAAGAGAAAGGTCTTTCATTTTCATAAAAGAAATTCCAAGCCAAACCACTGACACCGTCATCGCAATGGCCCCAATAAGAACTAATATGGGCGGAAATCCAAGATAGACTTCTGCCAGAATTCCGATAGGCATCAAAAGACCTATTAAGGCTAACCATGAAATAGTTTTTACACTGTGAAGTTTAACTCCAAATCGCAGCAACAAATACCCGATAAGAATATTAAGGAAAGCAAAGAGATTGCCATGGACGTGGGCAAGCCTGACTTCAAAATGTTTTCCGATACTATACGAGTTGGCCCATTCTTCTTTACCTGGAGCAAAGTCACGAAGATAAATCAAAAGGAAACCATAGGCCATAAAAAAACCCATTGTCAAAAAGCCAATTGCGATGTTATTTTTCCCGTTCATAAGATTTTCATAATCACTGGAGACTATACCATAATGATAAGGATTCTGAAACTTGGAAATTATGATAAAGGTCATCCTTTATAAAAATCAACACCCTATTTTTATCAGTTTTTATAAATTATCCTGTGAGTCTTAAAACTTGAAATCTGAAATACAGCATCATTAGTTAACATAAGGCATGGAAGAAAGGCAAAACAAGTCAAATCAAAAAAATCAGGATTCAAAAAAATGAAAAACAATTATTTTAAAAGTCTATAGGACCTGTTCTCAGCACTACTGTCATTCCAGGATAATTTCCTTCAGCATCGTCCTCAGCTGTAATAAAGAAACCTGTTGGTTTATGTGGAGATACTGTTTTTAATGAACTCGAAAGCATATTTGATAACATCGAAGTCTCTGTGCTTAATTGGCCAATGTTATGCACTCCACTTTGTGTAGTTTCCATCCATACTACATACACAGTTCTAGGTGGCGAAAGTCTGCTCGGATCTGCTAGGCGTTTAACATTTAAATCAATGTTATAATTGTTATTACTACCTTTTTTAACTGTAACGGTTCCTTCTGCTGATGGTACAACAGAAGAATTTAAAAAGGTTACTTTCTTAGCACATGCAGTAAATAGGAAAACCAACATGCTCATCAATAAGATATTCCTACCGATCAAATTCATTCTTGATTTCATTGCTTTAGTTTTATAGACACAAAAATAAGTTTTATACCTAAAAATTAATTACACAACTTTTTAGATAATTGATATGATTCACAGATGTTCATTGAGTTAAATCCAATCTCTGAATAAAGTCTAACTAGCTGATTACCTTCCTCTTCGAAAAACCACGATTTCTTCACTCAGGATTAATTTTAAAACTTATTATTCTGAAAATTTCCAATCCCCATTGAAAAAAATCAAGCTTAATTTTGAATTTAAAAATAAATACCTACCTTTGTTAGTAAATACTAACTAACTCAATGGAAATATCAGAAAGACAACTTGAAATTATTGAAACTGCGGGAAAAATACTGAGCGTTTCCGGATTGGGCGGGCTCACTACTAAAAATCTCGCTAAGGAAATTGGCTTTTCAGAAGCAGCACTTTACAGGCATTTTCCAAGTAAAGAAGATATCATTTTGGGTTTACTGGATTACTTACGTACCAATATGGATGAACGCTTGGAAAAAGTTTTCATCCCTCATGCAGATCCAAAAGAAAATCTTATCACTCTTTTTGAAAGTCAGTTCAGCTTTTTTTCCGAAAACCCCCATTATGTGGTGGC
>CAZLJT010000056.1:0-16718 GCA_964559905.1 uncultured Aquiflexum sp. | reverse complement strand
ATTATATACCAGGCTAAAATGATCGGATGTTCTGGCTTTGTATGCTATAAGTCTGAAAGTTTCCGGATCAAAATAATACCACCAAATATCTGTTTGGGAGTCATTGATATCTCCATCAATCACTTTCAACGTCTCTACATCCCTTCCATCGGGAAGTTTGGTTAATCCAAGATAAGTGAGGTTTTTGCCAAGATCCAACAGATCAAATGGCTTTGTCATAACATAATAAGCTGCATCGATATCCTTTTTTTTGCTACTTAGAAATCCCTCATTTTGTATTTCATTTTCTCCCATCCAATATCTTGTTTTGATACCGTCAAAAATCAATCGGTGAAGAATACTGTCTTTTTCCCAAGTCATTTTGGTTTCAAAAAAAGGCCTAAGCCTAAATTCGACTTCTTGTAGGGAAAAAGATTCGATTTCCCCATTTTCCATAAATAATCTACTTTCTTTTTGCATTGAAAAAGATTGCAATGATTCCCATGAATTTTGACCTCCATGTGCTTCAATTGATTTCCGGATCAGGTTTACTGCCATTTTATCTCTTGAATCAGAGCAACTCAAATGACTGAATACCAAGAAAATTATTGAAAGTTTTAATATGATTTTCATAGGAATGTTACTTTTATGCATCAAAGTTATAAAAACCAAACTTAAAGATTCTTTTTTTAGAAAATCATTATATCAGATCGGTCAAACAACAGTAATTTTCGAAAAAAATTAAAAATCAGACTTATGAACGAATCAATAAAAGCAGTGGTTTGGATCTAAAATCATCAAAGAGAAAGATTTTAATTATGGAAATTGGTTTAGATAGTTTTGCGGCAGCTTCCATTGGTGATGGTGTGGATAAAAACAGAAACAGTGCCATTGCACTTTCAGAGCTTTTGGAGAGGATTGAATTTGCTGATCAAGTTGGTTTGAATGTTTTCGGCATCGGCGAACACCACAGAAAAGAGTTTTTGGACTCCGCCCCTGCTATGATTCTAGCTGCCGCTGCTGCCAAAACCAACAATATTATCCTTACGAGTGCAGTAACAGTTTTAAGTGCAGCCGATCCTGTAAGAGTTTTTCAAAACTTTGGCACCTTGGATCTGATTTCAAACGGCCGGGCAGAAATGGTGGTTGGAAGAGGCTCATTTACGGAGGCTTTCCCACTTTTCGGATTGAACCTTAGGGATTACGATGACTTATTTTCTGAAAAATTGGATTTGTTGCTCCAAATCAGAGACAATGAAATTGTAGATTGGTCAGGAAAATTCCGACCTGCTTTACACCATCAAGCTATTTATCCAAGACCATTGCAGGACAAGCTTCCGATCTGGCTGGGCGTCGGCGGCACCCCGGCCTCTTTTGTGCGGGCAGGGACATTGGGTTTGCCTTTGATGGTAGCAGTTATTGGAGGAGAGACCCACAGGTTCCGTCCATTGATAGATCTATACAGGGAAGCAGGCCGAAGGGCTGGTCATGCCCCTGAGAAACTTAAAATAGGTCTGCATTCCCTGGGTTTTGTAGCAAAAACTACTGTTAAAGCCATCGAAGATTATTATCCCGGATATGCAGAAACATTTACTAGAATCGGTAAAGAAAGAGGTTGGCCTCCTGTGACCAGGGCCAGATTTGATGCCCAAAGAGGCCCTACCGGAGCCTATGTAATCGGAAATCCTGAAGAGGTAGCTGCAAAAATCATCAGACATAGTGAATCGCTTGGCGGAATCTCAAGATTTACCTTTCAGATGGACAATGCGGGTTTGTCCCATTCCCAATTACTTGAGGCAATTGAATTGATCGGAACAAAAGTAGCCCCTTTAGTAAACGGTTAATAATTACGATGAATATTTATTAAAGCTGTGATATCTTTGATCAATTATCAGTAAACAAAAAAACAGAGAATGGTTGATATTACCCACAAGTCCCCAACACTCAGAAAAGCCATCGCACAAGCGATTGTAAGTGTCAGTTCTTATGATACCATCAAGGCATTGGTGGAAAAAAAAGTACCCAAGGGAGATGTGTTTGAAATGGCAAAAACAGCAGGTCTTTTTGCAGCCAAAAGAACTGCTGATATGATCCCCGATTGCCATCCCCTACCCATTGAGTTTACGGCTATCCAATACAAAATCGAAGGACTTGATATCCATGTCCATGCAGAAATCCATACTATCTATAAAACAGGTGTAGAAGTAGAAGCCATGCACGCTGCCTCTGTGGTAGCATTGACCATGTATGACATGCTCAAGCCCATCGACAAAGGTATCAGCATCAATCAGATCAAACTCTTGGAGAAAAAGGGTGGGAAAACCGATTACAATAAGAAAGATGAAAAAGCTTACAAGGCCGCAGTAATTGTATGTTCGGACTCTATTTCAGCAGGTGACAAAGAAGATCGAGCAGGTAAGGCAATAATAGAAAGGCTGGAAAAACATGGTGTAAAGGTTGCTGACTATATTATTATTCCTGATGAAAAATTCGTCATTCAGGAGAAGGTCAAAAAGTACACTGGAGAAAAAGTGGAACTATTGATTTTTACAGGAGGTACAGGCCTGTCTCCAAGAGATGTAACTCCTGAAGCCATCAAACCCATGTTGGAAAAAGAGGTACCTGGAATAGAGGAAGCCATCCGTTCCTATGGACAGAACCGAACTCCTTATTCCATGCTTTCCAGAAGTGTGGCAGGTTTGATCGGTGACAGTTTGGTATTGGCCTTACCGGGTTCCACCAAGGGTGCCGCTGAATCCATGGATGCTATATTTCCTGCAATATTGCATATTTTTAGGGTAATGGAAGGGGCGAGGCATGATTGATATTCAACTAAAGATCCTGCAAAACCCAAGATTTTGAAGGATCAATGTAAAAAATCTTGCACATCTTATTTGACCAATTGGATTTTTATACCCACTTGATAGGCTTCAGTGGTTTCTCCCAAATTACTCATTTCCCAATTCCAATCTAATTCCAGTTCATTTGCTGTTAATTTTTTAAGATTGAAATAATAACCAAAATCATTCAGATCTGGAGAAGTAACTTTTAAAATGGTCTTTTCATTTTGCATTTTCCAAGTACCTTCAACTTGCTGACCGGACAGAACTGCAATTAGTTTGGCTGAAGGTGAAAATGATAATTTAGGCTCCTGTATATCGATTGGGCCCAAAATTGTAAGTTGAAAGTATTCCCTTGCAGCGAGTTCGGCACCTGCTTCGTTTGCCCTTAAAATTTTCATACCAAATTCCAATTCTGATTTTTCTTCACCATCAACTGTAATGGTCAAGAACTGTCCTTCAGCAGCAACCCATTCCCCAATAATCGGATTGATTACAGGGGTGTCATCATCATTGTTGCACGCTCCAAATACCATTGTGAGCAATGCCAAACCCATAAGTTTCAAAACTCTTTTTTTCATTGTGATTTAATTTTAGTTGGTTTATTATTAAAGTCTTAATATGATTTTTTTAATGATTTTATACCCTTAGGATGATGAAACATGGACTAGAGTTGCACAACTCTTCAAAAACCACATTAACATGTGATGCCTCCCTAATAATCAAGAACATGAAAAATATAAACCCTAATACTTACCTCTTTTAGTTCAAAAGAAAAAAATCAATCCAAACGCCCAATAGGACATGCCAGACCATATACAATCCCAAACTGCAAATCAGCGAATAAATCTACCCCCATTTCCTACTCGGAAAATCTAATTTTATTCCGAGGATTTATATTTTTTAGGAATAGTAAAACTAAACACACTGCCTTTGTCAACTTCTGACTCTACCCAAATATTTCCTTCAAAACCCTCAATGATTTTTTTGACTATGGCAAGCCCCATTCCTGTACCTGCATATTCATCTTTGGTGTGCAACCTTTGGAAAATGATAAAAATCTTATCATAGTGATCTTTTTCGATTCCAATGCCATTGTCAGCTATTGAAATAATCCATTCTTTTTCTTTTTCTTCACAAGAAATATTGATTTCAGGCATTTTGTTTGGTGCACAATATTTAAGCGCATTTTCTATAAGATTTTTAAAAACCTGATATATTGGGGTCTTGTAGTATCTTATAGCTGGAAGCTGACCAATATTTACAATTGCTTTCTTCTCTTCCATATTTTTCCTTTGCAGCAATAAAATCTCATTTACAATTTCGTTAAGTGAAAATTCGGTTTTATCCTCTGCACTTTTTCCTGCCCTGGAAAAATCCAACAGATCAAGAATGATTTTTCTCATCCGAACTGCACCATCTACTGCAAAATGTATATATTTTTTACCCTTTTCGTCAAGAATGTCTGCATATTTCCTTTCCAACTGATGCAAAAAACTGGTCACCATCCGAAGTGGTTCCTGCAAATCATGAGAAGCTACATATGCAAACTGTTCCAATTCTGCATTGGAAATGGCTAACTCTTTAGCCCTATCATTCAATGTTTTGTTGAGACTTTCGAGGGAACTTTCGTATTCTTTTAGATGGGTAATATCAGTCATCGCCCCGATTACCCTTATCACCTTTCCTTCATCACTTCTTATAAATTTTGCTCTATCAATGACATAGGCAAACCTGTCATCACCCCTTTGGAACCTATATTCTTCAAACCAGCTCAAGCATTGTGGGTCAGACATAAAAGTCTGAATCTTCTCAATAACCCTAGCCCTATCCTCCTCATGAATTCTTGAAATCAAAAATTCAAAGGTGGGTGTCAATGTACTTAAATCAAAATCAAATAAGGTTTCGAAGCCTTTTGACCAATACAGTTCATTTTTCAATGTATCAAAATCCCAAATAGCATCGTTGGTGGCCTCTGTGACATTTTCAAATCTTTCATTGCTGGATTTGATTTGCTCGATAAATCCAAATTTCTCAAAAATCAGAGATAAAAGTCTTTGTGCCCGGTCCATGGCTTGCACTTCTTTGTCATCAGGAGATTTTACGGTCTCATAATAGTTTGCAAAAGTAGCCACTACCATACCTTCTGAATTGAATATAGGCTGAGACCAGCATGCACGGAAACCGTACTTTTCACCCAATTTCCAGTAATCTTCCCATAACGGGTCATTCAAAATATCCGAGACGACTACCTTTTTTCTCAAAAATGCTGCAGTGCCACAAGATCCTGCCATGTTACCTATTGGAGAACCATTGATTGCATCCAAATATCCCTCATCCAATGAAGGAGCTGTCATTTTCAATATTTTATTTCCCTGAACCTTCATCACTGAAGTTTTCATACCAGGAAAAATTCCTTCCAGTTTTTTCAATTGGAGATTGATGACATCCTTCAAAGCTACATCCACCTGCATCGCAAAAGCCATCACTTCCTTTTCCATCAATTCCAATTGATGGTAGAAATTCTCATGACTGACATCTTGCATGGCACCTACCACTCTTAATGCCTCACCTTTTTCGTCTTTTAAAATTACTGCTCTGTCTTCAATATGGATATAAGAACCATCACTGTTTTTTAGTCTAAACTTGGATTGCCAATGATCTTTGCCAGGATCCGCTAGAGTATCTTTAAAATAATTCAAATTCCAATCTTTATCAGCAGGGTGAAACTGTTTGTTGAGGTAGTCATTGTTTTGATCCAAGGAATAAATTTCCATTCCAAAATTTCTTCTGAAACCATCTCCCAAAAACATCTCTCCTGTGACTGGATTATAATCATAGATACATTCCGAACCTGCTTGCATGACAAGTTCAAATCTCTCGTTACTATGCTGAAGTTCTTTTTCGAACTTTACCCTGTCAGAAATGTCAATACCCATACATTGGATCTCCATAGGTTTTCCATTTTCATCAGTAATTGCCATAAAATCCCATAGGGTTGAAATCACTCCTCCACCTTCTTTTGGCTTTTCCAACTCCACCTTGTAAACTTTCCCTGGATTCATCATGACCAAATTTCCAACCTCCATTACTTTTGGCACATCTTTTTCCAGAACTGTGCTCCAAATGGATTTGTTCAACAAACTATCGCTGGGATATAACCAAGAAAATTGATCCTGATATTTTTTATTATAGTAGGTATAATTGCCTTCGAGATCAGTCCTAATTATAAAATAGGTAGAAGACTCATAAATCGCTCTAAATCTGGCTTCACTTTTTTTTATTTTCTTAAAGCTTTCCTCCAAGACTGTTACATCTTTGGCAACACAATACATCAAACGCTCCTTTACATCCCATTTCACTGACCAGTTCATAGTAACCAAATTACCATTTTTGTGTATGTAATGGTTTTGGAAATTGGTAAATTCTTCACCTTTCAATATCCTGTCAGCCACTTTCAAAGTCATGTCAATATCTTCTGGGGCCACCAAATCAATGTATCGTTTTCCAACAAGTTCCCGGGGAGAATATCCCCATATATTCTCCGCGGCAGCACTGACTTGGGTAAATACCCCATTCTCATCAATGGTACAGATGATGTCAAGAGATCTGTCAAAAATATTATTCAAAGTCCTTTCCCTATTTTTGATAGCGTCATGCATTTTCTTTTCCGCGGTGACATCAAACATGACACCTTTGATTTTTTGGGGCTTGCCATTCTCACCTACAACAGTCACCCTATCGTGCAGCCAAATGTAATTGCCCCATTTGGATAACATTCTATATTCAAAAACATGGTCCCGGCAGGCACTAGTCTCTTTTTGACAAAGGCTGATGGCCATTTGCTTATCCTCGGGATGAATGTGATTTTCCCAAAATTCAGGAGTACTGAGCCATTCCTCTGGGGTATATCCAAGAATTTTGTAGCATTGGGGACTAACATAGGTAAATAAAAATGTCTCAGGATTTGCCTCCCATATAATCCCATCAATAGAATTGACCAATATCTGTAAATTTACACTGTACTCATTAAGTTGCTTTTCCTCCTCAATTCTGTCAGTAATATCCTGAAATACGCCAATAAGTTTTAGAGGTTGGTTGGTTGCATTACAAATGGTAGAACCACTGGAAAGGATATGTTTCACTTTACCGTTTGGGAGAAGGAACCTCTTCTTAATCTTATAGGGAAGTCCTTTGGCCAAAGCTTCATTCATCATCTGCAGTGCTTTTTCCCTGTCTTCGGGATGAATGATATTCATCCCGGTATCTTGGGTAAGCTAGATACCACCAGGCTCGATTTATACTATCCTATATACTCCATCGGACCAATAGAGGCTACCATATCTCAAATCAAGTTCCCAAAAACCAAAACTGGAAACATCCTCTGCATGTTTGAAAAGCGCTTGTTCCTTTTCTATTCTTTTGATATCTGAAGGTTTGGGGTAGCAGGTATGGGAAATATACTTTTTCCCATTATGTTCCAGAAGAAAAGTAAAACTTAGCTTCAATACTTCTTCAATCTTTTCTCCATTCTTAATATATTCAATAGTGATTTCCTCACTTCCATTTTCCTCGTTGATTTTACTCAAAACCTGTTCAAGCTTTCCCATTGCAAAACTTTCGGGAAGACCTATAATCAAATATTGATTACACAAGCTCAATCTATGGGAATCATCTATTCCAGTCTGAAAAAAATCCTGAAATGCTTCATTGTTATATTCAAGGGTTTCCTTACCCTTATCATAGCAAAGAATTGCTGAGGGGATTTTACTTGCATTAAAAAAGGATCGGATTCCTTCCAGTTGACTTATCATATCCAGTGGGTGAATTTGGATAATTGTGAAACCTAAATTGTGCTTAGGCTACAATTTTTCTTAAAGTAAAGAGTTTTTTCGTATAAATTTCATAAACATTGAAGCTATTTCCAGCTTAAAAAATCCTTAAGCCCTTAATTCTCTTATATTCTTCTTCAATCGATCCATTATTTCCAGGCATTCTTTACATGATAATGAAGCTGTACTAATCCGGATTCAAAAACTTTTGTGGATTTTAACTCAAGTCCTTTTTCCGGAATTCCTGATGAAAACAACCTTATGCCTCCACCCAAAATGACCGGGATGATAGACAGGGTTAATTCATCCAATAAATGTCTTTCCATCATCATTCTAACCACCTCAGCGCCTCCATCCACAAAAATGTTTTTGCCTTTTTTCTGTTTCAGCCGGATGACCAAAGCCTCTAGATCATCTGAATAAAAATGAACATTTCCAATGCTCTCCCGCATTTCCCGTGTAATGATAAAGGATTCCTTATCTGCATGGGGGAATTCATCAACTTGGGACATCACCCACTCATACGTTCTTCTTCCCATAATTACCGTATCCACTGTATTCGTAAATTCCTTGTAGCCATAATCCTCTCCCTCTTTGGCGACAAGATCCAAAAAAGAAAGATCATCTCCTGGTTTGGCAATAAACCCATCCAAGCTGCATGCGATGTACAATATTACTTTTCTCATTTAGACTTCAATTATAGTTTTCAGTACTCCTTCTTTTAAATATTCAAAATTCATAAGTAAAGAATACCTGTTCATTTTGACCAATGCTTGAATTTTTCCTCAGGTAATTGATAGTCCCCTCTTCATTTAGCTGGATTCGGTATTCATAATTAAATTCTGTAGAAAGTCCCTGATAGATATGTTTTTGGGGTATATGTTTTTGTGTTCTTTCTTCTGGAAGAATTCCAAAATCTAAATAGGGATTTTTGATAGCTGTATAATCCAAAAACAATTCAGTGGAGATTTTTTTCATTTCTTTTTCCTCCTCCATCCAAACGGATCTTTCCAGCTTGGTCAAGTCTCCTTCTTGATTGTATGTTAACTCCACCTCTTGAAAAAGGAACAAAGCAGAGTTAACTTCATTTGGTCCATAGAGACCAAACTTAATCAATTGGTTATCCTGATATTCATATATGTTATGGTGGACAAATTCCGAATCCTCAAACCATTCCGATTTTATGATTTTTCCAGAATCCCAATAAAGCTTGATGGAAATATCAGGGTTAGAGGTATCCGTCATCAAAATTTGATTAATCCGACCGGTATTGTCATAAAACATTTTCTGTTGAATTTGCCTTCCCCCGTTCCCCCTGGTTTCGGTAATTTTTGTCACCTTGAATCTCCCATCATATTCAATAATGGTGTTGCTTTCCAAGGTAACCGGAGATGTGATCAGTTTTTTTAAAGCTACCAATTTGGGTTCTTTCTCAGTAGTGGGAATTCTTGGATTTTCGGAATCCGAACATGAAATCAGAATCAAAGCAAGAATTGATAATCTTAGGTGTTTTTTCATGGTAAGGTTTGTTGATTTAGTGATGAAGAGATTGGATTTGGATATAGTAGGTTGCTTGACATATTCCAATTTTTGGGAAGTAAATTATTTCTTTTATTCATCTGGCATTTTAAAAAAGATATGAGGCTATCTTATCAGGATAGCCTCATTGATCAAAGTCTAAAATAGGAGAAAGTAGAATTGTCAGGGTTGGTAAATTTCAGCTGCCAATATGGTCTGCCAGTGAAAATATCATATACCCTGATGATTTCATATTTCAATGGAACATCACCCGGCGTAATTTCCTCATCACTATTTTGCTCGGGATCGCAACTATTTTCAAATTTACTTCTCCAAAAATCCTGATTAAAAGTCACTTGGTTTTCTGTTGCGGTAATGGCACCTGTTATGAACTCAGCCGAAAAGGAAAAGCAATTTGGATCAAAAGCGTGTCTCTCTGCTATCGTCCAGATAAACTTGCCATTTTGAGCAATCTTTAATCCAAATCCTTGTTGGGAAGCTATATTCCATGGATCTGCCGATCCTTTAAACCATACATTGTTGGTTCTGTCATATAACTTAGGATCAACGGTATAAAGCTCCTCTGTAAAACTCCAATAATCTACCCAATCACCGGCTAAAGAAGGCGCTTCGGGATTAGCCATACTCTCAGGGAATACATTTCCCTCTGTAAAGTTGGAAAAGATATTAGAGGAGGCCACATCTTGGTTTATTCTATCAAGTTGCTGGGCAACAATCCCATATCCCAGTCCGAAGGTAAACCTTGAATCTCTGGCCACAAGCAGACCACTCACCACTACATTTCCTTTTTTCTCATAACCCTGAAACTTAGATGCGCCTGCATAGGATACCTCAGACCTGATCAGTTTGTTGTTTGGTGACGGAGTAGTAAAGTTGATGCCTTTCCAATATCCATTGGTTGATTTGTTGTATGCTGTAAATACTATTCTATTGGCCTCTGATCCAGTCGCATCCAAGTATCCAGCGCCTTCCACTTGGATCATTTTATCTGATTTCATTTCAAAAATGGCCCCTTCCATGATTTTCAGGCCGGATTTTACAATAATATCAGAAGAAACAAGGTATTTGGATCCATCATTGAAAGCAGGCCATGTCACTAATGAGGGATGAGCCAGTTCTCCACCTGTTTCAATTCCGTTGAATCCATTGTTGTCATTGAAACTGGAGTGAAAGTTTAACCTATTCAACTGCATTGCAGGTACATATGCTGCAGCAGATAAGTTGTTGCTAAAAAAATTATCCTGAAAATGGGTCAATTGGGACTTTCCTTTTACATAAAGGCCATATCCACCACTTTCCATTATCGTACTTCCCTTCAAATTTAAAGCTGATGCTGATATGGAGGACCCTTCAAGAATCAAATTTGCTTTGATTCCAGGGACTTCTTGAAATTCACCCCCACCTCCATACGAAATCAAAACATTTTCGAGTTTATTATATTCACTGTTGCTGTGAAATAGAATCCCCTTCCAGAATCCTTTCCGGGCTTCTTTACCTGTGAAAATAATTCGATTACTGTCCAGTCCTTTGGCTTCGAATATTCCTTGGGGGTTAACAATAAGACCGGTATTTTCCTCAAAATAAATAACTACCCCGGGTTTGACAGTCAATTTGGCGTTGACAGCTATTTCTGCTTTTACAATATAATCCGGAATGGCATTGTCTTCATGGACATCTTCTAAAACAAGATCTTCATTGATGTCCTTTGAAAGAACGGCGGGGTTTTCAGGCTCATTGGGTTCTTGTGGATCTTGATTTGAAACAGTCACTTTCAATTCATCTCTATCTGACAAGTTGCCTTTGGATGCTTTCAATTCCAAAACATATTCTCCGGTTTTATCAGGAGTAAAACGTGCTTCTGGTAGATTTGGATCTTCAATTTGGGATTCACTTTCCAATGGCTTAGATTTAAAAGTCCATTCATATTGAACAGATCCACTGACACCTTCAGATTCCCCGATTAAAATCACCTCGGTATTGATCTTTACCGCTTGGTCCTCACCTGCAATGGCCTTAATGGTTTCCACTATAGGGTTACTGATTTCTTCTTGACAACTGTATAGGGACATTGTCAAAAGAAACAGCATCAATAATAATTTTTGATTTGTTTTCATAGTTGGTTATAGTTTATTTTTATGATTGTTTTGTGGTCATTTTATGGATTTCAATATTTTTATAGCCATAATAATTTCCTCTTTACAGATTATAAAAAAATTCAAGAAGTTGCATGGAGGTGTATTAAACCGTACCACATAAACATGTTATTTCTATCTGAATTTTAGAATAAAGTGATCGGCCCTCATTACTTTTATTTTTAAATATGAAGCGCTTATCCCTTTTCATTTTATTTGTTCAACTATCCATCTTGGTTGCGGCCAATACCAATCGGTTTTTCAACAGAATCACCGTGGATGATGGATTGGCATCCAATAATGTATATGCCTTATGGCAGGATAAAAAAGGATACTTATGGATCGGCAGTACCAATGGTCTCCAAAGGTTTGATGGTAAATTTTTCATGTACTACAATATCCGTAAACCCCAGCCCTTGCCAGCGAAACCTGTTCAGCAAATCCTTGAAGACAGGGAAGGCAATATGTGGATCAGGTATGGAGATGACTATGGTATATTCAATCCTGCTGATTTGAGTTTCAAAAAAATACCGTTTGAAAATCCGCAGGACAGGTTTCTGGGGGAAAGACTTTGGACGGATAGCAAGGGTAATGTATTTGTTATTTTGGTTAGAAGTAAAATCCTTTACTACAACAAAGAAAAGGAAGTGTTTTCAGAAGAAAACTCCCCTATCAAACTTCCAGAGGGATATCGCCCAAACTCCATCTTTGAAGACGCCGAAACCGGTTTTTATTGGATCAGTAGCCAAGAGGGAATTGCGGTGTTCGACCCTAAAACCCAAGAAACCTACCATATTTCCCATAACCCCCTCAATCTTCCCAATCTTGAAAATGCTTCTATCAAACAGGGGTTGTGGTACTTTATAGACAGTAAGAGAAACCATTGGATGGCATATTGGAATGGAGATCCAGATATTATTTCCTTCAGCGAAAAGACTAATCAGTTTACCCAATCTGCCAAATACCTGAAAAACCAAACCCAGGAATACAGAGAGATGAACCATGCCTTTGAGACCAAGTCGGGAGAGCTTTGGTTTTATGGAGTCAACAATCTATATGTGTCAAATTCAAACCAATCTGGCACATTTGACTATTTGAGGGACGAATTTATGAAGCTCGGTGTTATACACCAGGTATATGAGGACAGGGATGGGGGAATATGGCTGGCATCAGATGAAGGAATTTACCATTATGCTGATAATTTTCCTGATATTACCTATGGCTTTTTTAGGGATGGGAATCCCATGCATGTTTTTTTGGATATCAAAGAAATCCATTCCAACCAGAATAAACAAAACCAATATTGGGTGACGAGTTGGGGAAGGGGAATAGTAGTATTGGATGAAAATCTCAAAGAGTTATCTTCCCAAAAAATTTTTAGTAAAATATCTAAAAAACCAGAGACACTACAGACTTGGACTTTACTGCAGGAAAGAAAGAGCAAAATGGTGTGGGTTGGCGCCCAAAGAGGGTGGCTTCAAATCATCAATCCTGATACCCATGAAACAGAATTATTCAACTTCCCTGTTTTCAGACAGTCAACCATCAGAAGCATTTCACAGGATAAGGCAGGAAACATCTGGTTTACGACGCAGCGTGGGGATTTGATCAGATACAATGCTGATGAGCCCATTGAAAATAACTCTTTTCAATTAGTAAGGGCATTTAATGGTTTTGCTTTAGACCATCTTATAGACAACCAAAACAGGGTTTGGGTTTGTACAACTAACAGCGGAGTATACTGCCTCGATGCCGACACAGGGGAAATACTCAAGCATCTGGATGAAAGCATCCTATCCTCCAACAAACAGGAAAAAATCACCCAGCTCAATGACAGTATTTTTTTCTTCGGCTACGATCTGTTGAATACCTACAACGATAAAAGCGGTGAAAACAGAATCCTGTCCTATTCAGATGGCATGATCAGCAATAAAATAAATAAAATGCTGATAGATAAAGACGGGTTTTTGTGGATTTATACTCCGAACGGTATCTGTAAGTATAATTACAATCAGAATTCATTTACTCAATATGGTCAAAAAGATGGCTTTGGCTTATTGGAGATGGATGGAAATGGCGGAACCTTCACCAACAATGGACAACTTATTTTCACGGGGTATAGCTCAATGGTTTCATTTAAACCCAGCCAGTTCAACAGTCCGGTCAAACCTGACCAGCCTACCCTGACCAGTATCAAACTTTTTGACGAATATTTATTTGTAGATTCCCTGAACACCGTTACCAATAAGAATTTCGGGCATGAGCAAAATGCCTTCACCTTTTATTTCAGCAGTCTGAATTACACTAACCGGGACAAGCTGAAATATTTTCACAGGCTTTCGGGAATTGACCAGGATTGGAAATCCAGTGGACAAAACAACATGGCGGTATATTCCCTTCTTCCCCCCGGACAGTACACTTTGGAATTTCGGAGTGAAAATGAAGACGGAATATCTTCTTCCATAGGTTCTTTTGATTTCAGCATAAGCCCACCGTTTTATGAAACATGGTGGTTTAGATTATTTGTCATCACCACAGTGTTGGGCACAATCCTATTGATATACCGTCTCCATATCAACCGCGTACTGGCAGTCGTAAAAGTCAGAAACCGTGTGGCCAGAGATCTACATGATGACATGGGTTCGACCCTTAGCACGATCAACATTCTGAGTTCCATGGCTAAAACTAAACTTCATACTGATCCTTCAAAAACCAGTGATTACATGTCAAAGATCTCAGACAACAGTCAGCGGATGATGGAGGCAATGGACGACATTGTCTGGAGCATCAAGCCCCAAAATGATACCATGGAAAAAGTCATCGCCCGGATGCGTGAGTTTACCACCAATGCACTTGAAGCCAAGGATATAGATTTCAGGTTTGAAGTAGAGGACAACGTGTATGGAGTCAAGCTCCCCATGGATGCACGAAGAGATTTATTTCTGGTATTTAAGGAAGCAGTTAACAACTTGGCAAAGTATTCCAAATGCAGCAGGGCATTTATTCACTTTTCCCTCAAAAAACGAAAACTCCACATGAGGGTGAGAGATTACGGGATGGGATTTGACCCTCAACAAGCTGATTCGGGTAATGGCCTGAACAATATGCAAAAGCGGGCCCAGAATATGGGAGCAGAACTCAAGATCACATCCGAGATAGGAGAAGGGACTGAGGTTGTATTGGATGTGGGGGTTTAGTGTTCAAAATCTTAGATTGAAGACCTGCCTGCCGGCAGGCAGGTTTTAGATTGAAGATTTGGGGAAGAGGGAAGGATGAGGGTTGAAAGAATAGGGTTGAAGGATTAAGGATGAGGGATGAAGGATGAAGGTGTCAGGCTTCATTCTCGACTCTCGTATCTCGCATCTTGCTTCTTGGCTTAGCTCTTACATCTCAATTCAAATACACTCCAATATGTGATTGTTATACCATTTGTCACCTTATAAATTTGCCATTATAAAAGCAAGGTAATATGATAAAAGTTTTGATTTACGAAGATAACCCTCAATTGAGAGAGGGGCTGACTATGTTAATAGATGGTAGTGAAGGTTTCCAAGTGCTGGGTGCATTTAAAAACTGCAGCAATGTGGCTTTTGAAGTCGGTTCATATAAACCCGACGTCATCTTGATGGACATAGATATGCCCGGTGTCAATGGTATGGAGGGTTTAAAAATCATCCGTCAACACAATACTGATGTCAGCATTTTGATGTTGACGGTTTTTGATGACAACACAAATATTTTCGAAGCTTTGCAAAATGGCGCCAATGGATACATTTTAAAGAAGACTCCGCCTGTAAAGTTGTTGGAATACATACAGGAAGCTGCAACAGGAGGAGCGCCCATGACTGCCTCCGTAGCCGCACAGGTCCTCAAAATGTTTTCCCAGATCAATCTTCCATCCGGAAAAGATTACCATCTCTCGGAAAGGGAAAAAGAGGTACTTCAGTTCCTGGTCAAGGGGTACTCTTACAAAATGATCGCTTCTGAAATGTTCATAGCCATGGATACTGTTCGTAGCCATATCAAAAAAATCTACGAAAAACTCCATGTCAATTCCAAATCGGAGGCGGTGGCCAAGGCATTTAGGGATAGGCTTGTTTAAAAATTAATGACTTGTCTTGTTTTGATGTCTTTTCCTTTTTTAGGCTTAGGGATAAGGTACTGCAATTAGGGACGGTTAGTCGGTGGTATAATTACGTTTTGGCATTTGGCGAAGAAGCGTTTTTCAAAACACAAAATTGCCTGCTTAATCTGTAAACTTTATTCAGGACGAGACATCCTACAAGGATCGCTGTCCCGGTTTTTCCTTAGCCGTTCACCACACCAGTGTTTCCACTAAATGCAGCGTAAGGTGGTTTGATGGCTGCTCTCCCGAAGCTTCGGGACCATCGGAAGGCCTGCCTTCTGATCTCTCAGAAGTCTTCCATCCATTTCAAAGCATTCAGCCCTATAGGGCTGATTCAAGTCACACACGGCGGGATTCAGCTTGGAGACGGCGGGCTTTCGGAGACGTACTCTTCAAGCTTATTCCGAACTTCTTAAATACACTGATTTGCATTTTACTCGGAACCGCCCGCTGTCTTCCAAGGTGATATTACCACCTGGCTTTCTTTTGTTTTAGAGTTCTATACCATAATATTTTGCAAACTTTTTTATAAAGTCTATATAGGCTTGATTTACATAAGGCTTTGAAGTGTAAACTTTGCTTGTTCCATTAGGATAATTTATTGTTTGTGTTGTTTCTTGAGGATTCAAAGCGTTTTCATACTCAACCTTTATGTGTTTGGTAGCAACCTCTTTTTGATTTGTTATCATCAATAATATAAACTTCCCTATTGGGGAAATCATGTAAATTCGGTCACTTTCATTTTTTTCTACAAGCTCTACAAGTTTTTCAATGGAATTATACTTTTCAAAGTGAGGAATTAAAAAGCATTCAATGTGGTTTGCAACTTGTTCTCTTATTACCTCAAAACTCTCTTTATTATTTAATTCGTACCAATGGTCTTTACGTTTAGTAAGATTTCTTATTCTTCCTTGAATAAAACAATCATTAACCTGAGGTGACAAAATTGAATCCTCCTTTTCAGTTAAAATACTGTTGATTTTCCCACTGTAAAAACCCAAATTAAAAGTAAAGCTTATGCTTTCATCATAAGAATTCCACTTGTTTTTCTGAATATTCAAACATTGGAAAATATCATTCACACTTCTATTAAAATGAAGTCCTTTTTTCTTGAACCCCAAACCTTTCAATGCAGGTGTAATGGTCAATTTAAATATATCATCAAACTGTTGTTTTAAGTTAGCTTCTTGCATTGCTGTTTTTTAAGCTTGGTGGTAACGGCAGTTTGTCCAAAAACCTCCGTTATCTTTTTGTATAGTCTAAATATAAG
>CAZLJT010000055.1:0-16902 GCA_964559905.1 uncultured Aquiflexum sp. | reverse complement strand
TACACCCTCAATTAAGGATTCCCAAGGATTATGAAAGGGAATAATGAAAATTGAATTCCCGATTTTCTTAAGGTAAACCTTATTATCATCTATTTTAAAATTTTCAGGTATCTTAATAAACTGGCTTCCTGAAATATTTTCAATTTCTACTTCTTCGATTTTCATTGGATTTGAGTTTCTCAAATGTACGCATTTTTCAATTTTATTGTTAAAAACAAACCTTTCTTATTTTCTTTACACCACAATCAAAAATCAGTGAAATGAAGGCCGTTGCTGAAAAGAAAAAAGCCAAAAACATCGGAGAATATATCATCTACATGTTCCAAATGGAAGACCTATTAAGGGCTTACCAATTCAACATGCAAGAGGTAAAGCAATATGTTATTTCCCACTATCCGATTTCTGAGGAAGAAAAGGAAGAAACTTTTCAATGGTTCGCTGGACTGGCAGATTCCATGGCAAATGAAGATATCAAGGAAAGGGGTCATTTGAAATCAGTACAGCAAATGGTTGACCTTCTGGCCAAATTACATTGGCAACTGTTGAAAACCGACAACACCTATTTCAATATCTACCAAAAAGCCAAACCACATATCATCCAAATGGTCCTTGAAGCAGGTGAAAATTCTCCCGGCAACGAAATCCAGATCTGCATCAATGCGATTTATGGATTGCTATTGGCCAAATTACACGGAAGGGAAATCCCAAAAAATATGGTAGATGCAACTGAAATATTTGGAGATGTGATGAGTTATCTTAATTGGGCTTATTTTGAGTGGTTGGAGAATAAGGCAAGGGATAATTAACCGGTCCACTGCAAAGTATCTTCAATTAAGCCCTATGCTAAAATGAATTTGGTCAGGATTTTACTCTTCAAAAGGCACATACCCTTTTACTATTAATCGATCAGGACTAGTTATACTATTTGAATAAACCATAACCTCCTTAATAAAATATCCCTTGTTTTCAATATTATATGTTACTTTGAAACTGTCCCTTTCAGAGGGAGCTAATGGAGAAACATTCCAAGAGGGTATAGTACATCCACAAGAAGATCTTACATTATTTATTTTCAAATCCTTGTTGCCAAGATTTTCATAAACGAAATAAATCTCAGCTTCTTCTTGAGTGTACAGGGTGTCAAAATCATATTCCTGCTGCAAAAAGGTAACATGTGATACGTGATTTTTATCAATATTCCTTTTAATTAAAATTGAAATAATTGAACTGAAAACGATAACAAAAATTATTATGACTATATTTTTCATTTTAACCATTCTCTAATTAAGTTGGAAATATTAAATTTTAAAACTAATTCGTGCCCATAATCTGTAGCATAAAGCATCCCTTCTGCTTCATCTAAATCTATTGAACTCAAGTCATGTTCAATTTCAAAATATGCCAACGGCTTTCCGTCCCAATTATACACACGGATAAAACTTTCATTTTCCTTTTCCTTTTCGGTTCCTACATTTTTCTTAGCTTCTAAAGCAATTATAAAATTATCACTGACTGCTAAACCATTAAAGCCATCTATTCTAGGTCTAAGAAAATCAGTGGAAGGGTTAATTTCTCTACCATCATAATAGTCATCTTCCCAATTCTTACCATCTACAATAGTTTTTATAACATTCAAATTCTCGTCGAAAATATCAATCCTGTTGAACATAAACATGGCATGAACAAATATATCTTTTGTGGGATGTTTGTCAATAGATCCGCCATATAATGAATTTAATATCTCAGAAGGTAAATTATTGGAGTTTTTAATTTTTGGAAAAAGTCCTGATTTTTGAATAGCCATACTTGAAGGATTAATTGACTTCAGCCTAACTCTATTTACTTCATAAATCCATCCAGTGGCATAAATCTTACCATTGCTTCCCTGAAAAAGTTGAAAATAAGGGAATTCCCTCATATTTATTCTCGTAGTATTCTCAATAACAGGATTAGCTGATTTTGAATCTAATGTCTTTGTTAAATTTATTTTATTGAAATTGCCCCGTAGGTAATCAAAGTTCCATAACATCACTCCATCCGGAGTTTTTTCAAATTGGCCTAATGTGGTCTGAGGTATTTCCCATTCATTAGGTCCTTGCCCCCTTATACCAACTGGTCCCAGATACTTTTGGGTTTTCTTATCAAAAACATGGTACTGATGGTCCCCACTATTGACCATGGTCAATAAATAATCTCCTACTATAAAAATTTTATGATGATGGTAATAATTATTTGTCAGAATTTCCTCAGCTTCAATTTTGATAGTCTTGGGAAAATCCTTTTTACTGACCTTTATTATATCAGATAGGTTTAATTGACTTCCTGTTAAAATCAAAGAAATCAAAAGACTCCAGTACAGATTTTTTTTCAAAAACAACATAACTAAAACAGTTTAAAGAAGTCGGCTGTTAAGAATCACAGCCGACATTTAAATTTACATAATTAACACATTGACAAATACCCAATTAATATTTTGGGTCACCGCCACCACTAGTCCCACATGGGCCAACATTACTACCTTGTCCCGTATGGATTGCACATCGATTTACACTGCAAAAGTTAGCAATTCCATCATCTCCATTAACATTGTGTTGACAATATTCAATATTCATCAACGCTACACCGGCATCTTCTACCCCAAATGTCGTCAAGGGAGAAATCCCTAGAAAAACCCCAAAAGCTGATGCAAGTACTATGCTTGCAAAAAAGCTAATTTTACTTTTTTTCTATGATAATTTAGTTTTAGGTTAAAGTATTGATTAATAAACACCTTTAAAATGTAGCTACTAAAAAAGGTTAATATAAAGAAAGAAAGAAAGAAAGAAGCAAGTTTTTAGTTGAAAATTTTTAGTTTTTTAATTACTTATATGTGATTTAATCATGTTTTATACAAAGTAATCCTTTTAATAATTATGTCCTGATATATTCTTCCCTATCTTGGTGGAGATTGGCAAAGGGCCATAGTGTAATCCCAAACAGTTGTCGGGAGTATTTATACAGTCTATCATTTGATTCCATATAGCAGTAGGAAATAATTCCAGTTTGGGAGAACCCATATAAGTAAACTGAATTTTTTACTATCTATCAATACTTCTATCTTTGTGAAAATGCAAAACCCAATAAATCAGGAACTATACCATATCATTTCAGGAAAGAGTCAGGTTAGGTTTGGAACAACTATCCAAACAGTCCCCGTCACCTTGGAGATGGCCCGCCAACAAGCCCAAAAGCTGAAATCCCAAAGCAAGTCCGACAACAAGAAACAAAAAAACTAGAATAGCTTTCAGGCAAAAGGACTAATGATATATGGGTTAGAATGTTGAAGGAGAATTACTTAAATAGTTATTTTGGGAGTGATGGAATTTTCCAATTACAAATTGGTAGGAATAAAAAGGTGTAGTTGCAAACTACACCTAGTCACCACCTAACTTTGTCCTAGACCTAAATAATCGATTTTTGAAATACCAAATACTTTCATATTTCTATCCCCCATCCAAAAACTCATAAACACTTTTATAACAATCATTCCCATCCACATAATCCAAAAATGCAGCGTAGAAAGGATGGTTACTTAGGGTGGCGCTATCTCCAATGACGATCAGTTTTCTTTTGGCCCGGGTTAGGGCCACGTTCATCCTTCTGGTATCTACCAAGAATCCGATTTCGCCCGAACTATTGGACCTGACCAAACTGATGACAATGATATCCCGCTCCTGCCCCTGAAATCCATCTATGGAATCAATGGTCAACAAATCCGAAAATGAACGCAGATTTGGAAATTCATAGGAATCAAATACCAATTCATTGAATCTTCTTACCTGGGCCCGATAGGGAGCAATTAATCCGATATTCCATGCATTGGTTTTGATTTTGGCGATACCAACCCGTTTGATCAGGTTTTCCAGGTATCGCAAGGCAAACCTGGCTTCTTCCAGATTAAAAGTACTCAGGGATTCTTCCTCCTGTTGTTCTGCAAATCCACTTCCTGCCGTATCTATAAACTCCAGGACAGACTCATCATCAGACAGTTCATGTTCAAGTGTATTGTCAGCAGCTATCAATCCATTCTTGTAGAAATATTTCCCGGAAAAGCCCATGATCAATTCAGGCATTCTGTACTGCAAACTCAGCATTTGTGATGCCGCAGGCTTCCTTTTAATCACCTTTTCGAATAAGGTTTCGCTTAAACCGTTTTGGGAAGCTTCGTAGGATTTGATGGTCGGTGGCAATTGACAATGATCGCCTGCCATCACTACCTTTTGGGCTTTTTGAATGGGAATCCAAGTGGCAGCTTCCAATCCCTGCGCGGCTTCATCAATGAAAACAACCGGGAAACTCATTCCTTTCAAAGCTGAATTAGAAGCCCCCACCAAGGTGGATGCAAATACCTGAGTCTGTTGGAAAATGTCATAGGTAATGTAATCCTGCAGGCTTTCTGCATCTGATTTCAGCCTACTGACTTCATCAAATATTCTCTTTCGCTGCATCCGCTCCTCAGGACCAAAACTTCGCTTATACTTTTGCCCCATCTTTCTATACTCCTCAGCAGATTTTTTGAGCCGCTTCAGATCTTTGTAGCTGTCATGATTGGCTATTTTGGCATCCAAAGTCTGCGATAAAATATGATCCTCCACCCTGGCAGGATGTCCAATCCGAAGTGTGCTGATATTTTGAGCTATCAGTTTTTCGACCAACAGATCTACAGCAGCATTACTAGGCGCACAGACCAATACCTGTTTTGTAGATTCCAAAGTCTGTAAGATAGCAGCTACCAAAGTTGTTGTCTTGCCTGTCCCGGGAGGGCCATGAATGATGGCCACATCCTTGGCATTCCTGACCAGATTTAATGCCGTGTTTTGGCTGCTGTTCAGTTGGTTATTTTGAACAATATCAGTTTGTTTGAATTCAGGCTCTTTTTCACCGAGTAAAATATTTTTCAGTTCACCCAACCTTCCTTTTTCTGATTTGATAACAGCTTTTAAAGTAGACTCCATTTCACGGTAACTTGCCTCATCAAAAAGCAGGTCAATCCCCATCTTCCCGGAATTCATCCAATCGGGGATTTCATCTACCTGTAAAGTGACCACCATGATGTCTTTTTTGACCTGATTGATCACACCATTGATCCTATTTTCCTGGGATTGGTGTTTATCATGATTGGAAAAAATGGAAACGGATTTTCCTGATTGGAAAACATGGGATTGTTTGGAATCAAATCTTTCCAGCTCGACAATCAATCTTTCTCCAAATCCGGTTTTGGTTTTTTTCAGTTGCACCGGATACCAGCAAACGCCCTCTTCCTTTTTATCTGATATTGAGGTATATAAAAACTTCTTTTTGTACTGCGTCAAATCTTCTTCCCACTCCTGTTTTAAAAGTTTGAGAGAAATACTTAATTCTTCCTGTATTCTTGACATCAATTGTTAAATTTGGGGGCAAATTACATACATTACCCAGACTCTAAAACTATCTCGTAAGTGAATTATCTCGCGCATGCATATTTGTCCTTTGGGGATCCCAAGGTTTTGATTGGAAATTTTATTGGGGATTTCGTAAGGGGCGACATTGAAACTACCTATGAAAAAGGAATTGTTGTTGGAATCAAACTCCATTGGGAAATAGACAAGTATACCGACAACCACCCTGTGGTAAAAGAAGCCCAATCAATTTTAAGACCGGAATACGGTAGGTACTCCACGGTAATCACTGATATGTACTTTGATTATTTTCTGGGAAGATACTGGAAAAATTATTCTGCCAAACCCATTACAGAATTTGCCGATGATGTATATGCCATTATTGAAGAACATCAGGAAATACTTCCAGAGAAATTTCTCAAAACTTTCGGCTACATGAAATTTTATAATTGGTTGACCGGATATGGCGATTTGGATGGGATCAGGCGTGCCTTGACTGGAATGTCGAAAAGAACAACATTCAATTCCAAGATGGAAACTGCACACCTCTTTCTGGATCAGCATCATGAATATTTAAAAGTCCATTTTGGTGATTTTTTTGAGGACTTGGTGAGTCACTCCAAAAAAACCCTGGCAGAATTACAATCCGAATGATAGAAAGTAAACCAAAAAACAGCACCTATATTGCACTTGGCTTGGTTGTGGTTATTTTGATCGGAGGATTGATTTACACCCTCAATCATTTTGCTACCCATAGGACATTAGGTATTGCAGTCTACCTTTTCGTTACTGTTTTATTGACCTTGGTAATTCTTTTGCTTTTGGTCAAAATGATGGCTGCTTACAAGTTCATATCCTTTGGAAAAGGTCTGATCATAACAAGATTTCCGCTTCGTAGAATAACTAAAAAATACAACCTTAATCAGGTTTTGGTTTGGGAGGAAGAGCTTATTGTGACCAATAAAAGAGAATTCAAACAACTTACGGTGGTATTTGATGATAAAACCTCATTTTCCATCAGCAACCATGAACATATCAATTATGGGGAATTTTCAACTTTTCTTCAAAAAAGGTTACCCAGTAAGAAGGTGAAGCAGCAAAAGAAAAATTAAAACCTTACTGCAAAAGAACCTGTGATAGCTGTATTCCCCTTACTGAACTTACCACCAGGCAAGGAGAAAGCTGCTTCAGGACTAATAAACTGTCTGGCTTCCAATCTAAACATGACATTATCTGCAAAATTATAATCCAGATTAGCAGAAAGCCCGGATACTTTTAACCCTTCATTTAAAATGATCCCATTGGGATCAGAATAGTATTCCGCCCGCCCTGCAAGAAATATTTTTTCACCAAACTGCCGTCTTAAAGATGCCGTAATTCCATACCATTGAAATGGATCTCCCGCAAATGACTCCTGAATTCCAAAGTCTGCCCCTAAAGTTACACCCCAAAGATTTCTAATATATTGAGTATAGAAATTGTTGAAAAAACGGTAGAGTTTTATAGGCTGGGGAGATTCATTTCCGAAATAATTTGCGTAATGAATCAGAATATTTTCTGTAGGCCTATGGTCAATGCCCAGACCCAAAGCTATGGATTGGCTGCCGGTTGTTCTCTGAACGTTCTGCCATCCATTGGCCAACCAAAATTGTACATCCATTTTCTCATTGACTTCATAATTAAATCTTGCCCCTGTAAGAAAGTAGGGGGAATTATCAGCCATTATACTCCTGCTTAGGTGCCAACAATCAACCCCATACCAACTTTCAAACCCAATATGGGAAGGCATGATTCCAATATGAAACCAAAGCCTTTCATGTAGTTTGAACCCTACCGAAACCTCATTTAAAATCTGGGCCCAAGGTGGTTCATTAGCGAGGTTATATTGGGCATAAGTACCGCCCATCAAAGCCAGATTAGCTCTAACATTCCCGGTTTCATAGGAGGCCTTTAAAACCGCTAAATTGACACTAAATTCGTTATGTCTGTTGAAATTATAAAGAAAATCCGGTCTGAGATGATCTTCCGGTTGATTGAAGTCATAACTATAATAGGCTTCAACATATCCCGAAAACTTTATTCCCGAGTCAGTAACATCCTGACCAAAAATTTTTGATGAGAATAAAAGAAGTAAAATCAACAACCTATACATAAGAAAAAGCCTGAATGACTTCATTCAGGCAATAATTATCTTTTTGTCCTAAAGTTTATATCATAAAGGTCTATACTTTCCTTTATGATTTTAAAAGCTTCTTCTTTTCCAAGAAAATCCTCCACTTTCACTTCTTTGTTTTCCAGTTTTTTATAGTCCTCAAAAAACCTGTGAACTTCTTTCATCAAATGAGGCGGGAGTTCATCGATATCATTGATATAATTTACCGATTGGTCTTCAGCTGCTACGGCGATTATTTTATCATCTGCCTCTCCACCATCAACCATCCTCATTACCCCGATGACTTTAGCATTTACCAAAGTCATAGAAGGGATATCAATCTGCGAAATTAT
Source organism: uncultured Aquiflexum sp. (assembly GCA_964559905.1). GTDB lineage: Bacteria > Bacteroidota > Bacteroidia > Cytophagales > Cyclobacteriaceae > Aquiflexum. The sequence continues at coordinate 8,980 of CAZLJT010000055.1, read as the reverse complement.
TAAAATATCGAGGGGATCTTTGTCATCACAGAAAGTTTGAGGAATAAAACCATAATTAGCAGGATAATGAACAGCTGAAAACAGTACCCTATCCAAAATCAACATCCCGGTCTTCTTATCCAATTCATACTTGCCTTTACTGCCTTTTGGAATTTCAATCACTCCCATTACAAAATCTGGGGCGTTTTTACCGATATTTACATCGTGCCAAGGATTAATCATAACTAAAATTTTTAGTATTATATTCTTAAAATGTTCTGCAAATTAACGCCAAAAATGACTGTAAAAAAAACAATAGCTTTGTTTGTTGGAAAACTAAAACAAACATAAAAGAAAAAAAATCACCATTTAAACCATTTCCTTCAATTGAAGAGTAGGTATTTTAATCGTTACTTTGGTACCTTGAGAAACAGCTGAATCAATATTTATATCCCCGCCGATTTTGGTTACAGATTCCTTTACCATATACATACCAAGTCCCGACCCAACATTGTTTTGGGTAGCCCTTTGAAATAAATTAAATACCCCTTCCAAATTTTCAGGGGCTATTCCCACTCCATTATCCTCGACCAAAATAGAAGTATAAAACTCTTTGACGTCAATTCGTAAACGAATAAATTTATTTGGGTTTTCCGGGATTTGAAAGTTATAGGCATTACTGATTAAACTGTTGAAAATCACTTTGATTTTGGAATCGTCTGAATAAAACGGGAACTCCTGATTGATGTTAATTTCAAAATCAATTTTATCAAGATCCCATTTTTGTTTATAAAGTTCCATCTGCTCATAAACAATATCTCTGAAATCAATTTTATTGACTTTGTTTTCCATTTTGGTGGACCTGTAAAAATCAAGCATTTTGTAAACATATTCATCCAGCTTTTCGGTAGCTGAGTCAACCATATCAAAATACTCATGTATTGCCGGATCTTTGGATTCCATTTTAGCAAGTTTGGAAACTCCTGCAATACTCATTAAAGGCCCTCTGAGTTCGTGGGATAATGAATAGACAAACTGATTCATTTCAAAATGAATTTTCAAAAGCCTTTCGTTTTTATCTTTTAATTCCTTTCGGGTAAAATAAATTTCGGAGGCATTAATAATTGCATTTTTGACATGATCAATATTCCAGGGTTTATCAATAAATCTATAAACTTCCCCCCTGTTGATAGCATCAATCACACTAGCAATATCTGAATAACCGGTAAGTAGAATTCTGATTGGGTCGGGATTGATTTTCATAAGCTTTTCAAAAAATTCCACTCCTGACATTCCAGGCATTCTCTGATCCGCAATGACGACATGCAATTCTTGGGAAGAGGCTATAGCTAGCCCTTCATTAGCATCAATGGCAGTCACCACCTGAAAATCCTTCCTCAGGCTAGCTTTGAACGAGGTAAGATTATTACCTTCATCATCTATATACAATACTATAATCTTATCGTTCATTTTAAGGCGAAGTTTGATAAACCGGGAGTGTGATAATGAAATTTGTTCCTTTACCTTCCTTTGAACGCACTTCCAATGTACCTTTATGATTTTCGATTATGGTATAAACTATTGAAAGGCCAAGGCCAGTACCTTTACCCACGGATTTTGTAGTAAAGAAAGGTTCGAATATCCTTTGCTTAACTTTCTCTGGCATACCAGGTCCATTATCCTCTATTTCGATTACAACATTTTTATCAGATTTTCTTGTCCTAAGAGTAATTTCAGGGGCTGATATACTGTTTAAATTATCCAAGAGCGCATGAATAGCATTGGTTATGATATTCATAAAAACCTGATTTATTTTACCTGGCAGACATTCAACCAGCGGTATATTGCCATATTCCTTCTTAATCTTGATCTTTCCGTTCATTGAACTGCTCAGCAAGATCAAAGTGCTATCCAGCCCATCATGGACATCAACTTTTTTAACATCCTGTTCGTCCACCCTGGAAAACAACCTAAGTCCTTTGACAATTTCCACTGTACGGCGAGCTCCTTCTTCCATTCCGCTCAGCAATTGATTGATCTCTTCGATTACAAAATCAAACTCGGCCTCTTTTTCTATTTCTTTAAGTTCCTTTTTAGATTCCTCTGAAAATTCAATCTCACCCTTTGCTCTATAAGCCTCTACTACCTCCAAAATATCATTGATATCTCTTTTTAAGGGTGAGATATTGGAGCTGACAAAATTTATAGGGTTATTGATTTCGTGTGCAATACCCGCAGTCAACTGCCCCAAGGAAGCCATTTTTTCCTGATTGACCATTTGAGTCTGGGTATTTTGCAGATTATGCAGCGTATATTCCAATTCCTCAGTCCTCTTTTTCACTTTCTCTTCAAGGTTTTCATTTTGCTTTATAATCAACCTCTCGTTTTCTTTCAGAATATGAAGTTTGTCTGACTGTTCTTTTTCTTTTTCATTGATAAGAACATTTATCTTATCTGCGAGGGCAAAAGAAAGCAAAATAACTTCCAAAGTTGACCCAAGTGGCATGATAAACGCCGTAAGTACTGTGTAGGATAATACCCCCATCTCGCTTAAGACAAACCACAAAATCGATAACATGAAAAATGACCAAGCTAATAAATAATATCTGGCAGGACTGTACCCTTTGGTCCATACAAAAATTGCAACAAAAAGAACATACAAAACGACTACAGACTGGGTGACCAAAAGTACCTGATAACTTAAGGTCAAAGAAATAAACAAGGCATTGACAAGGATGAAACCGTAAACAGCATAAATAAAATAAAATCCCTTATCAAGCTTGGGCAGATAAATTTTTGTAAACAAAAAAATGCGAAGAAACCAAATTCCTGCTATACTGACCATGGAAGAAAAAACAACACCCGACCTGAGGTTGATCCAATCGTTATCAGGCCAAATCAATTCCTGTGTATATCCTAGAATCGCAGCTTGTGCCAACCAAGCAAAAAGCGTATGAATCACATATATTAAATAGAGCTTATCATTGATGGAAAAATAGAGGAATAAATTGTAGAAAAGCAATCCAAAAAGCACTCCTGTAAAGATTCCAAAAAAAAGATTTTCTTTCTGAATTTGAAAATAGACGGACTGAAGATCAGAAATAGTCGCTAATATCACTTTCTTATTTACACTTTCAATCCTCATGTAGATGGTATAAAGCTCATCCTGCTCCAACCGAATTTCAAAAACAAGATTCTTACTTGGAATAAATCTATCCTGAATTCCCAAAAATCTCCCTCCATCTTGATAATCTATTATTTGATCATTTTGAACCAAATAAATTTCAAGTTTATCAAGAGAAGAGTTGTTTATAGAAAAATATCTCATATTCTCTCCTGACTTATTGATTATATTATATTTGAGCCAGACTATATTATTGTTTATTCCAAAATTTTTAGTGGATGATTCCACTGTTTTGAAATCCTGAGATTTTAAAATTTTTTCAATATCTAAGTTTCCATTTTTTTCGATTAAATATTTATACTCCAATTCCATACTGGATTGGCGATCTTGAATCACATTGAAGAAGTTTTGAAAACTTAATATTAAACTCAAAAATATTACAAGCATAAATCTAACCGCCAATTGGGGTTTTCAATGAAGAGCTGATACTTTATTTCTATTTTTCCTTTAAGAGAATCTTCTAACATAACACTCTTTATATTCTTTCTCAAATGAAAAATGAATTTCTTTTCTTCAGGCAAGGCCAAGGGGATATTTTGGACATCTCTCAAAACCGCACAAGTTGATATCAGGTCTTTAGTAGGATAAAAAAACCTACCCTTATTTCCAATTCTTTCCTCCACCTGAAATCCCTTATCTAAAGTCGATTTCAAAGTATGTCTTGAACAAAGTGCCAATAGAGATCCCAACTTAAGTTGAGAAGCTATTGCCACGGCTGTTCTGGATAGAAATAATGATCCGATTCCATATCCAGATATAGACTTGGAATTCCATAACCCCGAGACCTCACCTGTACCGTTCTCTCTGTAAATATCTACCAAATCGTAAACCCTCCGATCCATTTTCCCTAATGCCTCTTCCAAAGGCAATGGATAGTCTCTGTTTGCAATATGAATCCTAACACCGCTTACAATCAAACCGGTTTGGCTATCCTCAACAGTTACAACATATACATATGGATTATGCATCCATTCATTATTGGAAGACGTAACTTTTGTAATCCCGTATTCTCTCAATACATTAGCGTGGCCTTCAGCATATTTCATACTGGATTCAAGGTCATCAATTGCTCTGAATGCTTTGAAAATAAACATATTTTTTAAACTATTTTTAATGTATCGACTACATCTCGCCTCAATGACCTGACCACATTACCTTCGGTTACATTTAACCTAAAGAGAAATATGTCGACTTCACCATTTTTATGCTGGACAAATTCCTGGAATTCTTTATGGCTATTCTTGATTAGATTTGCTTCAAAAGCACTGAACAATTTTTTATCTCCTTTGGCATATTGATTATAAAGAAAAAGAGATGCGGTAACAGGTTGAAAACTTACTTTTTTCATATTGGCATGTGTCCAGATGCGCTGGAGGGCCCTTCCTGCTTTAAGGTAAGTATAGGGTGAAAAGTCCTTGGCTGATAATAGACAAATGGCCGAAGCAGCTTGGAACGTTTTGTCTGAAATCTGAGTAAACCCTTTTCCCAAATGATGTTCTCTGACGAACTTCATTGCTTTTGGATTATTGATCATTTTCAATATTGCTTTATCCGCGACACTTAGATCAAATGTGGAAAGATCCATGCCGTCTTTAGACATTTCAGCTTCGGATGAATTCCATCTGATCTCTTTGACAAATTCCCTGTAGCCTTCTTCATTGATCATTCGGACCCAATCCATGACACCGTTTATCTTTGCAAGTTTTCCAATTTGGTCTTCCTGATCAAAAACTTGAAGATTTAATCCACTTTCCTCGGCTATAGCAATCAGTTCCTTGAAAAGCTCTCCATCAATAATTTGCCTCTTTTGATTCTGTCTATCCGTTAATCTACTCTCAATATAGGGAGTCAAATATGCAAATGGGACATCGATACTTTGCTTTTGTCTATTTTTAAAAATGATTGAGGCAATTTTTTCTTCTTCAAAATCAACTATGTCTATAATCATGTCAGTTTCTATACCCAATTGGGCACAGGTCAATCTAATATTTTCCAAAGCTGACCCAAAAGACATCAATGAACCTGTACCTTTAAAATCCAGTAATGATTCACTTCGTTTTTTGTTATGGTAAAGGTGAAGAACACCTTTTTTATCAAACACCCAACTCCAAGGTTGGCAATTACCCCCTGAAGGTGCTGTATTTGCTACTTTGACAATCCTAAAAAGCTCTTCTTTTGTCAATTTATAATTAGAAGAAAGACTGCTTTTTAGTTCAAATTCTCTTTGAATTGAAATATTAAGATTTTCTTCCTTAATATTAAATTTTGTGCTTGACCTTTCGGGATGTACTTGAACCAATTCATCCAGATCAATAAAAAATCTGCCGGATTCCGTCATCTGATCCAAGAGGATATTTCTTGCTGAATGTGCCCCGAGTGCACCTCCTAAAAAAACAGCAGAGGCCAATTGGGGCCACGAGGATATGGTTTGATTTATTTCCAATAAGGAAGCCTTCATTCTGGGAGAAAGTGTCTCAAGACCAGTTATTTTCAACCCATAAGTCACTTTCTCTTTCATATTAAGATCTTTGAGATCATTATATTGAATGTCTCCTAAAAACCCATGAAAAACAGGCCTTTCAGGCTCGAGATCAAACCTTTCAATATCCAACATCCCTCTGTCTGAAGTATCCATGACAACAGGGATTCTATACTTTTTGGCAACTTCCCTTAATAAAACTTTTATGTCCAAGCTGTCACATTCGTCAACCAACAAATCAAGCTCTCCTCCTTTGGTAAAAAAATCCACTATATTTTCTTCATTAATTCCCTCTTCATAGACAGTGACTTTGAGATATGGGTCTATTTCCAAAATTTCCCTTGCAGCAATGGTTGATTTCTTTAAACCCAAATCTGTGAGGCTGCACCTGATTCTGTTCATATTGCTCAATTCCAATGCATCAAAATCAGCCAATCTCAATTCACCACAGCCCCGCTCCAATGCTAAGGCCATTGCTACACTTTGACCAACCGACAATCCAACTATTCCTATTTTTTTTGTTGAGAGTTTTTCTTGCTCACTCGGAGTGATTTTGTATTGATTACGGACGGTCCTAACCTGAATGAACTCCTTTTCCGGAAGAATGTGAACTAAGGTGTTTTTCCAAGGGTAATATACCCATTGACCATAACTGTGTTTTTCATTAATTTCAAAAAATTCCATCACCCCCACCCGCAATTCCTCATTACTGAATGACTTGGCTGGATTGTTTAATTTTATCAAATCAGCAACCTGACTTTCGATCTGATCCACCTTGATAAGATGAGGTAATTCGAACAATTTTTTGAGGAGTTCTGAATCTGATTTTTTTTGGGGATTCATTAATATTATTCCCCATTGATTGATTAGATCAAGAGTTGAAAGAGCATTCATATAGAGGTAATTAGGGTGATTATCAGGAGTAAAGATAAAATTTTGGCACAAGATTCATAGTGATATCTCTAAAAAAAATCTTACCAAAATAATTTCTTTAAATATTTCCAAGCCGATATTTTTTATAAATACTTTTTTTTGATACTTTGTCGGCAGATTAATTGAATTACCCTGCAAATAAATGTATTTCGAATTCACCCCTAATAATTTACCCCAATGCTTTATTCCCCTGAAGAAAAAATAAAAATATTGTATGTTGATGATGAAGAGAACAATCTTCAAGCATTTAAAGCAACTTTCAGAAGAGATTTCCAGATTTTCTTGGCCCTTTCAGCGAGTGAGGGGAGAGAGATCCTGAAGACTGAAGACGTACATTTAATCATAACTGACCAAAGAATGCCTGAGGAAACAGGGGTAGATTTCTTAGCTTCAATTATCCCAATAAACCCTGATCCCATCAGGATTTTACTAACAGGTTATACTGATATTCAAGCCGTAATTGATGCCATCAATAAAGGGCAGGTTTACCATTATTTGACCAAGCCTTGGGAGGAAGATTATATGAGGACTGTTATTCACAATGCTTATGAAGTCTACATGCTTCGCAGAGAAAATAGGCAACTCACTTCAGACTTGATGGAGGTAAATGGTCAGCTTGAATTTGTATTAAGACAAAATCTTCTGTCTTAATACCTAGCAGCCAATAAGAGCAGTAGTTCTTTGTGTGTCATCCCAAATTTTCTTGCGATATAAGCGTTTGTGAGACTTCCACGATAGGTGTATACCCCCTTCATAAACCACTTGTAGTTAAAAACCATTTCTTCAGCTCCACCTAAGTCAGCCATCTGAAGCAAAATCGGTGTGAAAATATTGCTTAAGGCAAAGGAAGCTGTTCTTGATACACGAGAGGCTATGTTGGGAACACAATAATGTATAACTCCATGTTTGACAAAAGTAGGTTCATCATGCGATGTCATCTCGGAAGTCTCCATACATCCTCCTTGATCAATCCCTACGTCTATGATCACACTCCCTGCCATCATGGCAGCTACCATTTCCTCACTAACAACGATTTTGTTTCTTCCCTTTTCTGCCCTTAATGCACCAATTACGACATCAGCTTCTTTTAAAGCTTTGCTTAATGTATAATTATCTATGGTAGAGGTGAAGACCTGCTGTCCCAAAAGTTGTTTTATTCTTCGGAGTTTATAGATGTGATTATCAAATACTTTAATACTTGCACCTAAGCCCAATGCCGTTCGTGCGGCATATTCAGCAACTGTACCAGCACCGATTATAACCACTTCAGTTGGGGGTACACCGGTAACTCCTCCCATAATCAATCCTTTTCCATTATTGACACTGCTGAGGTATTCGGCAGCAATAAGCATAACCGTACTACCAGCTATTTCACTCATAGCCCTTACCACAGGCATTCCACCCACTTTATCTTCTAGATGCTCATAAGAAACGGCAGTGATTCTCTTTTTATTAAGTGCATGAATGAAAGCAGCATTTTGTTTACCGAGTTGTAATGCTGAAATAAGACAAGCCCCAGGCCTCATCAAATTAATTTCTTCCTCAGTAGGCGGTTCTACCTTAATCACTACCTCTGCATCAAAGGCTTCTTTTGCGGAATAAACTACTTTAGCTCCGGCATCAGAATATTCTTGATCTGTAAATTTTGAATCTTTACCGGCATTGGCTTCTACAATCACTTCTTGTCCATTATTGACCAACAAGGCAATTGCATCCGGAGTCAAGACAACCCTTTTTTCCTGCGCAGCAGATTCAACCGGCAAACCGATCAATAAGGAGTTCTTGGATCTTTTTGTCTTGACCATGGATTCCTTAGGGTAAATCCCCACCCCTTCTGTAATCTCAACCATTTGCTTTTCAATTAAAAATCTGATTTAAAGTAATTATTCGCACCCCATCAAATTCTATTTCAATATCTATCAAAATAAATTCGGGCGGTAGAAACCCTGGTATTTTTTCTGCCCACTCTATCCAACAATAATTGCCGCTATAGAAATATTCATCCACGCCAATTTCCAATACTTCTTCCGGGTTCTCTACTCTATAGAAATCAAAATGATAAAATACTGTACCCGAACCATTTTGATATTCATTGATCAAAGAGAATGTAGGGCTAGAAACCCTATCCAGTATTCCGAATAATTTCGAAATAGCTTTAATCATTGTGGTTTTACCAGCCCCAAGATCTCCTCTAAATCCCCAGATTTTTTCACCTTTGCAGAAATCTACTATTTTTTTTGCGGTGGCAGGAATTTCTTCCAAGCTGCGACAATAAATCTTTTCCAAATTTACTTAAATATTCTTTGGTTCAAGTTGAATGACGGGGACTATCATTTCTTCCAAAGATACTCCGCCATGCTGAAAAGTATCTTTGTAGTAATTTACATAATAATTGTAATTGTTTG
>CAZLJT010000054.1:13912-17144 GCA_964559905.1 uncultured Aquiflexum sp. | reverse complement strand
CCACCAAGATGGGGGATAGTGTAAGCACGGAAGATGCAGAGGATTATATTTTTGGAATGGTACTTTTCAACGATTGGTCGGCTAGGGATATTCAGGCTTGGGAATATGTGCCATTGGGACCCTTTTTGGGTAAAAGCTTTGCGTCAAGCATTTCCCCATGGATAGTGACATTGGAAGCTTTGGAACCCTTTCGAGTAGCTGGGCCGAAGCAAGACCCAGAAGTATTGCCCTATTTACAATTCCAGAAAAACCATTCATTTGACATCAACTTGGAAGTATATATCCAACCGGAGGGAATGAAGAGTACCAAAGTATGTACTTCCAATTTCAAGTATATGTACTGGAATATTGTCCAACAGCTTGTCCATCATACGATCAACGGTTGCAATATCAATATTGGCGATATGATGGCTTCTGGTACGATTTCCGGGCCAACTTCCGAAAGCTTTGGATCCATGCTCGAATTGGCCTGGAAAGGAACAAAGCCTATAAAACTGGAAGAAGGAGGGGAACGTAAATTTATAGAAGATGGCGATACCGTAATTATGAAAGGATACTGTGAGAAAGCAGGTATCCGTGTTGGATTTGGAGAAGTGGAAAGTAAGGTGATGCCGGGCAAATAGGGAGTGATTGAGCCAAGATACACGAACCAAGATATAAGAATCGAGAATTGAGAATCAAAGTCCAAAAACCAAAAATCACCCCAAACTAAACCTCACAGGCACATACATCCATTTTCTGACAGGATTTCCATTGACATCCAAAGCAGATCTAAATCCCTTGTCAAAGGCGGCAATTACTCTTTTAAACAAACATAATAGAGTCCAGAATTTTTAACTTATTAATATTCAAAAGTCTTTTAAAATTTTAGATTAAATAAAAATTGGCCCCATATAATATTTTCCACTTACCATTTTCTTTTTTGCATATGAATACTGCTGGCCCTTCGCAAGCTAAAGGGAAACAGTTTGTAGCTTTATAAACAAAAGCATATTTATAATTTTGAGTAAAAACTGGTTTTGAAATCTGATAATATATTTGAAGTTTTTCCATTTGCTCTGAAGGATTGATTTGCCCTTCACCAATCACCATATCATTAAATTTTTTAACCATTTCATCAATTAATACAGTTGGTATCAACTTAAACTTATCAGGAAGTTTATTTTGTTGAAATCTAAATTCCAAATTAAATTGCTGCATATATAATTTACATCCTCTTTTGTAAAAACCTCAGAAAGATCGACCGGTCTTCTCCCTCCCCAATCATCAAATAAATCAACCAACCACTCCCAATCACAAGATTCATTACCGGCTTTGTCAACCCAATCGGTTTCTGCATCTTCAACAAGATAGATGGTATCGCCCATGCTTAATTCTCTTTCAAATAAACCTTCCATCAATTGATAGGTTTCTCTTTCCTCCCGGTCGAAGCAGGACGAAAAAGAAATGGATACCAAGAAGAAAATTATATATTTTTTCATATTAATTACAGGCTTTTATCCCTTTTGGTAATGTACCAGAATAGTTTTTGTTATATAGTTCAGCCCCAATTATGTTAATTATTCTTGTTTTTTAAGAAGACGGCAGGCTATTAAAGACATTTGTACTGGTTAATCCTCCCCAAGCCATATCTTTGAAGAATTGATCTCCACCAAGAGTGTTTGGATTATATCCCATTGACACTGCAAAGTTTTGTAATTCAAATGCTATATCATTTAGGAATTTGGTTTCCAAAAAAAGATTGTGGTGGGTAGGATTTAAATCATTTGAACCATATTTAATAATATATTTAGAAAGTAGACAGTTTAGATCACAATCACTTGGAAATTGGGTTTCAAACAACAAATATGCATGAAGAACCTCATGCATTATTGTCCTAGCAATTGATAAATCAGTTGCTTGAGAATTAACGTTTGGATCAATGGTTATGGTTGACCATCCATTATTTAGTTTCGGATCAGTGCAAGCTGTTGCACCATTGCCACATGACCCATTCTGTTCATTCTCAATTATTTTAATAATGTCACCACTTTGAATTGAATTGGGAATCAATTCTTTAAAACTATCAGTTAGGTAATTTTTAACTAGGCCTAAAGGATTTCGTTATTCAAAAACTATAATTTGGCAACTCTAAATATAAAATCATTTCACACATTTGTTTCCATTTCTTTTCTCCTTCCTCATAATAGAAAATCAAGATCATGTCTTCCAAAAGTTCATTCTTAACAAAATATTTCCTTCTAATAATACCCCAATCTTCTGCAAAGTGTGGGATAGAAAACTGAAAATATGTCCCTCTCCGAGGTATTTTTTTGCTGAACTTGATGCCAGATAACTTTTGTTTATCCCATTCTTTAAAATCGTGACGAGACTTACTTTCTTCTTTTAGATGATCAAAGTCAAATTTATTTAATACATTCTGAAGATCTTTTATTCTGCATTTACCCCTCAACCCTTTTTCAATATTAATGCTATCGCTTAAATATTCCAACCAATTCTCATCGTGAATAATCTCGCTGATAACTGGTGTATTTCTCCCTTTTTCAATAATGTCCAAAAATAGATCATGGATTGAATCTTTTTCATTCTGACCAAATGAACTAAAGAAAATAAAGACAAAAGAAAGTATTAATCCAGATAATTTAATTGCACTTTTTACCTTTAGCTGTAATTTCTCCATTTTGCTCTCTTTTAAGGATTTCTATTATTTCATTTCTTTTACTTAGACTTTGGACTTGTGACTTAAAACTATCAGTTGGTGTGTTGGACTTATCTCTGAACAAGCCACCAAATGCCATGGCTTTGTAATATTCCTCACCAAGTAAACCATTCCCATCGCCAAAATTTGTGTCCCATTTCTTAAGTGAAAATGCCATCATATCAATATATCCTCCCATAAATTCATGATGGGATCTATTAGATGTATTGTATTTACCGAAATTTTCATAAAAATAATAACTGAACTCAAAATTCCCTGAATTCAATTCATGGATAATATATCCATGTACCATTTCGTGAATAATGGTTCTGGCAATTGATAATTTGGTGGCATTATTCAGATATTCATTGGATAAGGTAATCCAGATTTCCTTTTTACCTGTTGCAGAATTATATGTTGCTGAGGTAGAGCCGTTTTTACCTATTAAATTTCCGTTTTCAATAATTAATTCAAATAATTTAGATTTTTAAAAAAGGTCATAAATATATTACGCGAAGTCAAAGTATGCAAGAG
>CAZLJT010000054.1:0-13902 GCA_964559905.1 uncultured Aquiflexum sp. | reverse complement strand
AATTCAGATGATCCCTTTTTAGATTGGTAAAGATTTCTCTTGCACAAGGGTTAGTCAACTGATTGTAAATAATTAACCCTGGACTTGCTATAGCAGGTGGGATATAAGTAGGTTCTCCCACACTACCATAACTTCCCGAACCGCCACCGTCCAAAGACCCAAGGTATGGATAAGTAACGCCACTGTCATTTCCGTATCCAGGTGCAGCTGAACCCCCATTACTGCAGATAGTTGCATAATTCTGGGTAGCGACTACTGTAGTTTCATAATACCCAGTTGTTGTATAAGTGTAAGATAAATAGGTAGGGACTCTGAAACAATCAACAGTAAGAAAATTGTGACCACTTATAACTTTAGCATTTTCTTCAATTCCAGTATCATACCTTACAGTTGATACAAGTTCACCTTCGAGGATATTAAACCCTATAAAATGCCTTTCATCGTATGTCCAGATATCGATAGTACCTGACCAACCAAGGTCTATCATGTTATAATATATCTCACCAAACTCCCTTATTTTCCACAAACATAATATTTTGGATTACCTCCTTGTTCGGTTCCATTCCAGGAATACTATCTGATAGATAGCTTGGAAAATACAACTCATCATTTGCCAAACTGATCTCATAAACCTCTCTTCCATCAGGAAACTGAAAGATATGGAATTTGTCCCAATCGGGTTCTTTTTCAAAAAAAGGAAGGATCAGTTCATTTGATTCGGTTCTGTAACTGTCCCTTGAATCACCAATTTTCAATTCGTATCTGTGGGTGTCAAACCAACTTTTAACTAGTGCAAGTTTGGGATTCTGTTTAGGTACTTCAAGTTTCTCTGTTGGTTGTTCTATGCATGAAGTAAATACCATCAAAATCAAGCCCAACGAAAAAAGGAAAGCTCGAAATAAATTAAATGAAGGATTTAGTTTGTAGGGGGGGGGTAAAATGATTTTTCATTACGAAATAATTAAGTTTAAAACGTGATTTTAAAAGATTTAACTAAAAGTATAATATATTTTTCAAAATAACAAGACGAACTGATAAAAATTAAATTGGTTTTTAATACCATAATAATGGATATACATTCTTTATATAGGATAGATATACCAGTTGAACTAAGTTTAAGCAATAAAATACACTAATTTCCAATATCCATTAATATCAATAATTAAATCCTTAAAAAACACCGATTTGAAACATAATCATCCCAAAGTAAACCTCACAGGTACATACATCCATTTTCTGACAGGATTTCCATTGACATCCAAAGCAGATCTAAATCCCTTGTCAAAGGCGGAAATCACTCGTTTTGCTTCCTCTTGAAGAACCAGGGGTACCTCTTTACCGTTGATCACTTCCATGGTTTTGACAGTACCGTCAGGCATGATTTCCAAAGCCAAAGTTACAGTTCCTTCAATCTTTTTATGTTTGGCTTCATCCGGATAGTCGAGGTTGGTCCTGAGGTATTCTTTGAATTGCTGTTTTGAAACGGCAAAATCAGGCTCAAATACATTTATTGATGTTTCCACATTTTCTCCATCAACCACCCTAAGTCCGAATATAACCTCATTGTCATCACATAGGAATCTACCCACCAATTTTTCCTCATGAAAATATTCTATCATTTCCTTTTTGGTGCTGACTTCAAGAGTTGAGGTTTTATAGATGCTTTCATTATCTCCATATTCCTCTGTTATTGATCTGATCAGATTCTTTTTTCCATCAAATTCATTCGAAACAACCCTTATCAATTTTCCATTAAGGTCTTGGATTCTTTCGGTTTGTTTTCCTTCTGAAATTGGGAAAACGGTTTTTTGATATTGATGTGCTTCAATGCTTTTGTTGGTCAATGGCAGAAAATGTTTGTCAAGAAAAACAGTCTTGGTTTTTTGAGCAAACATGGAAGAATAAGAAGATAAAAAAATAAAAAATGCGAGATAGATAAATTTCTTCATACAGCTATCAAATGGTTTAATTTTATAGTTAATCGGTTGGCATATATAAAAGGTTACAAAAAGGATGCCCATATTTTGGATTCTTAGTTTTATGATTTTAAACCCTCATTAATAATCTTATTTTTGCAGGGCCAATTTTATAATCCTATCAATCTATGAAAAGCATCAATCCAACGACCACAACAGCTTGGAAAAAACTCCAATCACTCGCCGAGCTTCATCAACAGACCCAAATCAAAAATCTTTTTAATGATCCTAAAAGATTTGATGCCTTTACCATCCGATTGGAAGATGTTTTGGTAGATTATTCCAAAAATAAACTTGATAATGAAATTAAGTCTGCCTTGATCGAATTGGCCGAAGAGACCGGGTTGAGAACTGCCATCGAAGCCATGTTTGACGGAGAAAAGATCAATGGTACAGAAGGCAGGGCTGTGCTGCACACGGCTTTAAGGAATATGTCCAATAAACCTATGAATTTTGAGGGGAAAGACGTCATGCCGGATATCAATGCGGTCTTGCGTCAGATGAAAACTTTTGCTGGCAAGATTTCCAATGGAACTTGGTTGGGATATACCGGTAAGCCCATCAAATCCCTCGTAAATATCGGAATCGGTGGTTCGGACTTAGGTCCTGTAATGGTGACTGAAGCTTTGAAACCTTATCAAAATCCCAACTTGGAGATTTTCTTTGTTTCCAATGTGGACGGGACACATATCGCGGAGACCTTAAAGAAAGTGGATGCCGAGACGACTTTGTTTTTTATTGCCTCAAAGACATTCACTACTCAGGAAACCATGACAAACGCCCATACAGCAAGAGATTGGTTTTTGGAATATACCAAGGATGATAAGGCAGTTGCCAAACATTTTGTGGCCCTTTCCACCAATGAAAAAGGCGTTACAGATTTTGGTATTGACCCGGATAATATGTTCGCTTTTTGGGATTGGGTTGGGGGCAGGTACTCACTTTGGTCAGCCATCGGATTACCTATAGCTTGTGCGATTGGATTTGACAATTTCGAAAAACTCCTGGAAGGTGCACATAGTATGGACATTCATTTCAGAAATGCTCCATTTGAAAACAATATTCCAGTAATCCTGGCTTTGGTAGGTATTTGGAATACCAACTTCTTGGGAGCAACTTCTGAGGCGATTTTACCTTATGACCAATACCTGCACAGATTCGCAGCTTACTTTCAGCAGGGGAATATGGAATCCAATGGAAAATATGTTTCCAGATCCGGAGAAAAAGTGGATTATACTACAGGCCCAATTATTTGGGGAGAACCGGGAACCAACGGGCAGCATGCATTTTACCAGTTGATCCATCAGGGTACCCATTTGATTCCCTGTGATTTTATAGCTCCGGCCATTTCTCATAATCCGATTACCGATCACCATGTCAAGTTGCTTTCCAATTTTTTTGCTCAGACGGAAGCTCTGATGAACGGTAAGACTTTGGAACAGGTCACTGCCGAAATGACCAAGGCAGGTAAATCAGAAGCCGAAATTACCAAAATTGCCCCTCATCGGGTTTTTGAGGGCAACAGGCCAACCAATTCTATTTTGGTGAAACAAATTACACCCTATACATTGGGGCAGTTGATCGCAATGTATGAACACAAGATTTTTGTTCAGGGTGTAATTTGGAACATTTACAGCTTCGATCAGTGGGGAGTGGAATTGGGGAAAGTGTTGGCCAATGCCATTCTTCCTGAATTGACCCATGACAACCCTGTTCAAAGCCATGATTCATCTACGAATGGGTTGATCAATGCTTACAAGGAAATGAGAGGATGAGAAAAAGGATAAGGGATGAAGGAAGGGCCGTCATTGCGAGGAGCACTAGAGAAACTTTGATAATATATATAACCCTTTGTGCGACGTGGCAATCTTTTTAGAGATAAAGGTACAAGTTGGGAAATTGGAAGTAGGATGATGATTGCATTTGAGACAGAATTAATTTCCAGGAATCACTTTCCTTTCATCGCTTCTGAATCCCAAGCATGGTCATTGAGGGCGAATTTTCGGAGTCTTTCCGAGGATAGAAGTTGTTCCTGCATTTCAATTGTCCTTCTGACCGAAGAGATGTATTCCTTTTGATCATGCTTTACTTTAACCAATTCTTTTAATGCTTCTTCGTCATATTTGAGGAAATTCTGTCCTAATCGATGAACTGTATGGGATCTGAATCCCAACTTGACCAAGACATCTTTGCCCAACCTTATCGAACTGTCGAGGTGTTCCCTGTAAATATTGGGAACATCCATTTCCATTAATTCGTAGGCATCGCTACGGTTTTTGGCCCTCACCATAAGTTCCAGTTTGGGAAAATGTTTTTTAACTGTCTCTACCAAAAGGTAATTGGTTTCAGGGTTGTCAATAGCAGAAATAAGGATTTTGGCTTCATTAGCCCCTGCGGATTCCAATAAATCTGCACGGGTAGCGTCTCCATAATAGACTTTAAATCCCATTTTTCTCAATAAATCCACCCGGTCAGAATCATTGTCCAAAATAGTGGCTTTGATCCCGTTGGCTCTTAAAAATCTCCCAATGGTACTCCCAAAATGGGAAAATCCTACGATAATGACATTGTGTTTTTCTTCTACCACATCAGCTTTTTTTTCCTCTTTTTCCAATGTACCTATCCTGGGAAGAATGAGTTTTTCATTTAATAAAATCAGCAATGGGGTGATGGTCATACTAATTGCGGTAATGGCCATCAGGATATCATTGGTGGGTTTATCCAATATCTGTAGCTGGTTTGCAAATGAATAGGTTACAAAAGAAAATTCCCCGACTTGACTCAGGCCTATAGCAAATATCAGATTTTGGTCCAAACCCAATTTGGCATATTTTCCAATTCCAAGCAGGACCAAAGTTTTCAGTAAAAGGATACCCAAGGTTATGGAAATTATCATTATGGCATTTTCTCCTATTAGCCCAAAATTGATGGATGCCCCTACAGCGATAAAAAATAAGCCTAAAAGCAAACCTTTGAATGGATCAAGATCGCTTTCAAGTTCATGTTTAAACTCTGAATTGGCTAAAATCACTCCTGCGAGGAAAGTCCCTAAAGCAGGACTAAGCCCAACAATCTCCATCAAAAAGGCAATGCCCATTACAATCAACAGCGCTGACGCAACAAAAAGCTCCCTAAGTCTGGTTCGGGCTATCATCCTTAAAACAGGAACAAAGGCAAATCTACCTAATAGGACTACAAGACCCACTGCGCCAACCACAAAAAGCGTTTGTGTCCATCCGGGGAACTGTTCTATAGGGCTACCATGGTGATCTGTGGAAAGAGCATCTCCAGCAACGGCCAAAAGTGGAATGATGGCCAACATCGGGATGACTGCAATATCCTGCATCAGCAATACCGCAAATGAGTTTTTCCCCGCATTGGATTCCAATTGGTTTTTTTCTTTGAGGGACTGCAGTACAATGGCGGTGGAAGAAAGAGAAAGAGACATAGCAACTGCCAGAGAAATCTGCCAGGCGAATCCGGAAATGATCATAATCCCAAAAAATGCAAGGGTAGTAATTAAAACCTGGGATAGCCCAATTCTGGTAATCATAGCCCTCAATTGCCATAACTTGGCTGGCTCTAATTCCAGCCCGATCAGGAACAGCATCATCACCACCCCAAATTCCGCAAAGTGCATGATATCTTCACCCTCTTCACCGATGAACTCCAATACATATGGACCGATTATTATGCCGGCAAGAAGATAGCCCAATACCGATCCCATTCCTAATTTTTTGGCTATGGGGACACAGATGATGGCAGCTGCCAAATAGATAATGGCTTGAAACAGAAAAGAATTTTCCATGGTTTAAGCTTTGAAATGGTTCAATTCATCCAATTGAAAAAGATGATCAGGTACTTCTTTAGTGTCTCTGAGATACTTCAAAATACCACTGAATTTCTCAGCACCTTTTTGAAGTTCAGAGGGAGTTATTTTGTGGGTTCCTCCAATATGAAAGGGAGGTAAATAAAACATGTGGCATAATTTGGCAGTCTGCTCAAAAGGTAATAAAAACTCCCTCAAGGTATGACCATGCTTTCCATCTTTGGTATAAGCTGACTCTGTACCGCCCGAACTGACACAATTGAAAACAAGTTTGTTTTTGAGGTAAATGCCACCCGGACCATAAGCCCAACCAAACTCCAAAACCAAGTCTAGCCATTGTTTGAAAAGAGGCGGGGCCGAATACCAGTAAATGGGGTGTTGCCAAATAATAATGTCGGCAGTAAACAGGACTTCCTGCTCGGTCTGCACATCAATATTGAAATCCGGGTACAATTCATAAAGATCCCTCATTTCAACATTTTCCAATTTGGAAGCAGCATCTGCCAAAGTCTGATTGACCATTGAGTGCTCATATTTTGGATGGGCCAATATTACCAGGACCTTCTTCATAAAAATTTCAATTGCGGTTTGTTTGACAAATTACAGAAAATTTATACTTCCTTTCTTTCCTTGGATTTTATTTTAGGAAATTAAATTAGGTGGTCTAAATGAAGTTTAGTACTTGTGGTTTAATAGCTTGGGATATGGAGTTTAAACCACAAGCCATACATTGTTTCCTCCGATACGCTAGTTTCTCAAGGAATCCAAACTCTCTATGAAAAGGGGAAGTCCTCTTTTTCCAGATATTAAAACTGTCTTTTCTTAAGAAAGGTGAGTCGTTTTGAATGGCATGGAGGAATTAAATTATTTTAGAATGAACAAAAATTGTCTGAGCCGTTTTATATAGTAGGATCAAACAAAAAATCAAATGGCCTTTACAGTAAAAATATTAGATATTCTTTCTTTAACGCATGATGTCAAACAATTTAAAACAGAGAAACCAAAAGATTATTCTTTTGTACCCGGTCAGGCTACAGAGGTAGCTATCAATGAAAAGGGCTGGCAAAAAGAAAAAAGACCTTTTACATTTACCTCACTTCCTGAATCTGATTACTTGGAGTTTGTAATCAAATCATATCGGGACCATGATGGTGTCACCAATAAGATAGATTCTTTAAAAGTTGCTGACGAGTTAATCATTGATGAACCCTGGGGCGCAATCCAATACAAGGGTAAAGGTGTTTTTTTAGCAGGTGGCGCGGGGGTTACTCCATTCATTGGGATTTTCAGGTATTTGCAATCAATCAATGAAATTAAAGGAAACCGTCTCTTCTTTGCCAACAAAACCGGTAAGGATGTCATTATGGAATCCTATTTTCAAGATCTCCTTGAAGCTGATTTTATTTCGATACTTGATCAGGAGAAACTTGATGGCCATGAATATGGAAGAATAGATATGGAATTCCTTAAGGAAAATATCAGCGATTTTTCCCAGAAATTCTATGTCTGTGGACCGGATCCTATGGTCAAAGGAATTAGTCAATTGCTAGAGCAATTGGGAGCCGAACCTGATGCAATTACTTTTGAGGAATAACATGCAGATTCCAAAATTTGAATAAATCATCTTGAATCAGTACTGATTTGAATATATATCAAAAAAAGGGGCACTTGCACATGCCCCTTTTGATTTAAACCAGTGTTGGACAAAATTCAGCAAATAGGGCTTCTTAGCGATACTTACCTGATTCAAATCCAAAAATTCAATTTATGATGCTAAAACATATTTAATTCAACTTCGACAAAGCATCCATCAATACCTTGATTTTAGCTTCAGCATCTGCCTGTTTTTTCTTTTCATTGGCCACTATCTCAGCAGGTGCACCGGAAACAAAGCGTTCATTGCTGAGTTTTTTTACCACACTGTTCAGAAAACCTTTGGTGTATTCCAGTTCTTTTTGAATGTTTTCTTTTTCTGCTTCTACATCTACCTGACCTTCCATTGGAATAAAACATTCATCGGATTTTACCACAAAACTTACAGCATTTTCCAAGGATCCGCCAAAGGATATTTCGGATAAGTTTGCCAATTTTTTCAATACAGCATCAAAACGTTGATAGAGAAGGGGTGTATTTGTCTTGATGGTAAGAGAGAAAGCTTCTTTGGGAGAGATTCCTTTTGAAGCCCGGATATTTCTTATCTGAGAGACCAATTCAAAGACCTGATTGGCCTCTGCAATCTGAAATTTATCAAATTCATTGGCTTTTGGCCAATCTGTTACAATCAAGGCCTCATTGGTATTTCGCTCCTTAATTTGATGCCAAAGTTCCTCGGTAAGGAAAGGCATAAATGGATGAAGTATTTTTAGTATTTCTTCAAAGAAACCTATTGTTTTGCCGAAGGTCTCAGCATCTATGGGGTGCTGATAGGCTGGTTTGATCATTTCCAGATACCAGGAACAAAAATCATCCCATACCAATTTATAGGTCGCCATCAGCGCATCTGAAATACGAAATTTACTAAAATGGTCCTCTATTTCAGTCAACGCTTCATTGAAACGGTTTTCGAACCAAGTTATGGAGGCTTTATTGCTTTCGCCGGATAGGGTATCGTCAATTTCCCAGCCCTTTACCAATCGGAAGGCATTCCAGATTTTATTGGCAAAGTTTCTGCCTTGTTCTACCAGTTTCTCGTCGTATGGCAAATCATTGCCAGCAGGGGAGGAGAAGAGCATTCCGGTTCTTACACCGTCTGCACCAAAGTTTTTGATCAATTCCAATGGATCCGGAGAATTGCCCAAGGACTTTGACATCTTTCTTCCAAGCTTGTCTCTCACAATCCCGGTCAGATAAACATTGCTGAATGGCTTCTCGCCCATATATTCATACCCTGCAATGATCATCCTTGCCACCCAGAAGAAAAGAATTTCGGGTGCAGTCACCAGATCATTGGTAGGATAATAGTATTTGAGATCTTTATTTTTAACTCCTGTAGAAAACACTTTTGTATCAAATACTGAAATAGGCCATAACCAAGATGAAAACCAGGTATCCAGCACATCTTCGTCCTGCTTGAGGTCTTCGAGGACGTAGCTGTTGTTGAATTTGTCTTTTGCTATTTGGAGTGCTTCTTCTTTGGTATTTGCAACAACAAATTCTCCATTTGGAAGATAATAGGCAGGTATCCGATGCCCCCACCATAGTTGTCTTGAAATACACCAATCCCGAACATTTTCCATCCAAGAACGGTACATGTTTTTGAATTTGGACGGATGAAGTTGTATAATATCATCCATGACCGAACTCAAAGCAGGCTTGGTGATATCCTCCATTTTGAGGAACCACTGCAGGGAAAGCTTGGGTTCTACTACTGCATCAGTTCTTTCTGAATGGCCTACATTGGATCTGTAATCTTCCGTCTTTTCGAGTTGGCCGACTTCATCCAGCATTTTCCCGATCTTCTTTCTTGCAATGAACCGGTCCTCCCCAATAAGAATTTGGGCTTTTTCATTCAAAGTCCCATCATCATTGAGGATGTCGATGACTTCAAGTTTATGCTTGATACCCAACTCATAATCATTCACATCATGTGCAGGGGTGACTTTCAGACATCCCGTACCGAATTCCATATCCACATATTCATCCTCTATGATCGGAATGGCACGATTGATCAATGGAATTAGTGCTTTTTTTCCTTTTAAATGGGAAAAACGGGGATCATTGGGATGGATACAGATGGCGACATCTGCCATAATGGTTTCGGGACGGGTAGTCGCAATAGTCAGGAAATCATCATCAGTTCCTAAGATTCTGTATTGAATATAATAAAGCTTAGACGCTATTTCCTTTGTAATTACTTCATCGTCTGAAAGGGCAGTTTTGCCTTGTGGGTCCCAATTGACCATTCGGATTCCCCGGTAGATTTTTCCTTTGTTATAAAGGTCCACGAAGACAGATAATACAGCATCACTCAGATCGGGATCCATGGTGAATTTTGTCCGGTCCCAGTCACAGGAAGCTCCTAGTTTTTTGAGTTGTTCCAGAATGATACCTCCGTATTTTTCTTTCCATTCCCAGGCATATTTCAGAAATTCTTCACGCGTCAATGATTTTTTGTCAATGCCTCTTTCCTTTAGCATAGCTACCACTTTGGCTTCTGTTGCAATAGAAGCATGATCGGTTCCGGGAACCCAGCAGGCATTTTTTCCCTCCATTCGTGCTTTTCGGATCAATACATCCTGAATGGTAT
The DNA here is from genome assembly GCA_964559905.1 of uncultured Aquiflexum sp. Classification (GTDB taxonomy): domain Bacteria; phylum Bacteroidota; class Bacteroidia; order Cytophagales; family Cyclobacteriaceae; genus Aquiflexum. The sequence continues at coordinate 3,851 of CAZLJT010000054.1, read as the reverse complement.
TGTTGAGCATATGTCCCATGTGTAATACTCCGGTCACATTTGGTGGCGGAATTACAATGGTATAAGGTTCTTTGCTATGGTCTACTTGGGAGGAAAAAAATTTATTTTCCATCCAATATTGATACCATTTTTCTTCAACGGATTCAGGGCTATATTTGGTAGCTATTGACATAGATTATACTTGTTGTTAAAACTTCAAGGCGCAAAATTAAGATAAAATACTTTTAGACCTAAGTTTGGGTGGGAAAGAAGGTTTGATGTATGCAGTTTTCAGTTTTGATTTCTCAGTTGACAATGTTTAGAAAGCATTGTTCAGTTTTCAATCTGTTTATTGCCCACAGTAAACCGGCACTGAAAATTGATATATTCAAGGTTGGCATAAAAAAAAGCCGGAAAATATTTTCCAGCTTTGATTTAAGAATTCTAAAGTTTCTAAAACTTACTTTTTGATCTTGGAGAAATCAAAAGTCTCCAGGAATTTGGTGGTAAAATTACCTGCTCTGAACTCAGGATCATCCAATAAAGCAATATGGAAAGGGATTGTAGTCTTGATTCCGTCAATTACAAACTCTTCTAAAGCTCTTTTCATCCTGACGATGACTTCTTCCCTTGTTTGGCCGCTCACTATCAGTTTGGCAATCATGGAATCATAATTTGGGGGAATGATATAGCCAGCATAGACATGGCTGTCCACTCTGACTCCTCTACCGCCGGGCATGTGGAGGTTAAGAATTTTTCCAGGGCTTGGTCTGAATCCATTGGATGGATCTTCAGCATTGATCCGGCATTCCATGGCAAATAATTTCGGAAAATAGTTTTTACCTGAAATTTTTTCGCCCACAGCTACCTTGATTTGTTCTTTAATCAGATCAAAATCAGTTACTTCTTCTGTAATGGGATGTTCTACCTGAATTCGGGTATTCATTTCCATAAAATAGAAATTCCTGTTTTTATCTACTAAAAACTCTATTGTTCCTGCGCCCTCATAACCTATCGCTTCAGCACCTTTAATGGCTGCTTTTCCCATCGCCTCTCTCAGTTCATCAGTCATAAATGGTGAAGGGGTTTCCTCAACCAATTTTTGATGTCTTCTTTGAATGGAGCAATCCCTTTCAGAAAGATGGCAGGCATTGCCATTGCTGTCTCCAACTATCTGGATTTCTATATGTCTTGGTTCTTCAACATACTTCTCAAGATACAAGCCATCATTACCAAAAGCTGCACCTGATTCTTGTCTGGCATCATCCCATGCTTTTTTGAACTCACTTTCCTGACGTACGATTCTCATTCCTTTTCCACCGCCTCCGGCTGTGGCTTTAAGGATAACAGGGTAGCCCATTTCAGCTGCTATTTTTATCCCGTGGGCCATATTTTCCAAAAGCCCTTCTGAACCAGGAATAGTAGGGACACCGGCAGCTTTCATGGTAGCTTTTGCAGTGGCTTTATCACCCATTCTATTGATCATATCAGGGCTAGCACCGATAAATTTGATGCCGTATTCTTCACAAATTCTTGAAAATTCAGCATTTTCGGAAAGAAATCCATATCCAGGGTGGATGGCATCTGCATTGGTGATTTCAGCAGCAGCAATGATTCTGGGAATGTTGAGATAAGATTCCCTACTTGGCGCAGGTCCAATACAAACTGCCTCATCCGCAAATCGTACGTGAAGGCTGTCTTTATCTGCTGTAGAATAGACTGCTACTGTTTTGATTCCCATCTCTTTACAGGTACGGATCACTCTCAATGCAATTTCTCCTCTGTTAGCGATTAATATTTTTTTAAACACGGTTAAATCAGGTTAGTGAAACAAAATTATCCTGCTGGATCTACTAGAAATAATGGCTGATCATATTCCACAGGAGTAGCATTATCTACCAAAACTTTTACTATTTTTCCAGATATTTCAGACTCAATTTCATTGAAAAGTTTCATTGCCTCTATGATACAAACAGTCTGACCTGCTGCAACTGAATCACCGACACTGACAAATGGATCTGAATCCGGATTTGCTGTCCTGTAGAATGTCCCAATCATCGGAGATTTGATTTCCAGAAGTTTGGAGGTATCCTCCTTGGGCGCTGAAGCAGCTACCGGAGCAGTCTGGGAAGGATTGGAGGGGACATGGATTGGCGCAGGAGCAGGGGCGGATACGGTCTCTACTTTTACTCCTGATGATTCGGCGTATTTCTTTATGGAAAGTTTGAATTCATCTGTTTCAATTTTAACTTCGGCTAAGCCTGAATTTGAAATGAAGTCTATTAAATCCTGTATTTCTTTCGCTTTCATGATGTTTTAGTTTAAGGGAATTCTAAGGGAGAATGTCAGTCTTTTTTTATTGTCAAATAGAGAGATATGTAATTTAGCCAAATCACATAGTAATTTAAAATTATTTTACTCTTTCGGAATAAGAACCATCTCTGGTATCTACTTTGATCATGATATCCTGATCCACAAATAAAGGAACCATTACCACTGCGCCGGTTTCCAATGTAGCGGGTTTCAGTGCATTGGTAGCTGTATCACCTTTAATACCAGGCTCGGTATATGTAATCATCAATTCAACAAATGGTGGCAATTCTACCGAAAGGGGAGTTTCTGTTTCAGCATGGATCAAAATATCCACAATTTGACCTTCCTTTAAAAGGTTTGACCTTTCTATCAGTTTCTCTTGTATTGAAATTTGCTCGAAAGTTTCGGTATCCATAAAGTTAAAACCAAAGTCATCAGCATAAATAAATTGATGTGGTCTTTTCTCAACCCTTGCGGTAGTTACTTTTTCACCTGCTGTAAAAGTTTTATCCAAAACTTTTCCTGAATTAAGACTTTTGAGCTTGGTTCTTACAAATGCCCCACCTTTACCAGGTTTGACATGCTGAAATTCTACTATGGAATAAATGTCGTTGTTCATTTCAAGACACAATCCATTTTTAAAATCTGCGGTACTTGCCATTTTTTAAAGATTATTTGATTTGAATAATTATTTTGGGTCATATCCCCATTTAAGGTATATCGCCCCCCAGGTAAAACCGCCTCCAAAGGCAGCTAAAATAATATTGTCTCCTTTTTTTAGTTGTGATTCATAATCCCAAAGACAAAGTGGTAAAGTTCCCGCCGTAGTATTGCCATACTTTTCAATATTAAGCATCACCTTTTCAGGACCTATTCCCATTCGATTGGCTGTAGCATCAATAATTCTTTTATTTGCCTGATGGGGCACAAGCCATGCCACGTCCTCTGCGGTCAGATTATTTTTTTTCATGATATTGGCACTGACTTCTGCCATATTTGTTACTGCAAATTTGAATACCGTAGAGCCTTCCTGGAAAGCATAATGTTCTCTAGCTGCTACAGTGTCCTGGGTGGCGGGTTTTCTGCTTCCTCCAGCTTTCATATGCAGGTAAGGTGCACCTGAACCATCAGAATGTAACAATGAATCCATAACTCCGATTTCTTCAGTGGTAGGTTCCAATAATACAGCACCGCCACCGTCTCCAAATATAATACAGGTAGCCCTGTCCTGATAATCTATGATAGATGACATCTTGTCTGCACCGACAACAATCACTTTTTTGTGCATGCCGGTTTCTATAAACTGACTTCCCATGGTAAGGGCATACAAAAATCCAGAACAAGCTGCCGAAATATCGAAACTATAACTGTTGATCGCACCAACACCATCTGCAATAATGTTTGCTGTAGCAGGGAAAGGCATATCAGGAGTGACTGTGGCACAAATAATAAGGTCAATTTCTTTGGGATCTGTTCCTGTTTTTCTCAACAACTCGTTTACTGCGTTGATACCAATGACTGATGTTCCTTTGTTTTCTCCCTTTAAAATTCTCCTTTCT
>CAZLJT010000053.1:0-17501 GCA_964559905.1 uncultured Aquiflexum sp. | reverse complement strand
GTTGGGTTTGATTATGCTTATATCTTGGCAGCAACGCAGGATAGGGTTCCTACTGTTTATATTGAAGATGGCCACGTAGTAGGATTGGAGGCTGATGATCCCATATCGGTAAATTATGAAAACAACTTTGAAGGTGAACCTACCGGAAAAGACAATACCGAAATGCTCAAAATGATGTGGCACCATGGACATAATAATAGCATAGTGAATGGTATCCCGCGCATCGGATTTATGAAAGGTGGGGAAAAAGCCAAGTGGATCGATGAGGATATGGCAGATGAATTTTTGGAAAAAGCGCAGCAATATGTTAGAGAAAGGAAAAATGAATCGGATCCTTTTTTCTTGTATTATGCCTTGCAGCAGCCGCATGTGCCAAGGACACCACATCCTAGATTTGTAGGTTCTTCGGGAATGGGCCCTAGAGGAGATGTGATTTTGGAGGCAGATTGGTGTATCGGGGAGTTTATGAAGACCTTGGAAGAAGAGGGTTTGCTGGAAAATACCCTTATTATTTTTTCATCTGACAATGGTCCGGTGTTGAATGATGGTTACTATGATGATGCTGTGGAAAAACTGGGGAATCATAAACCTTGGGGTCCATTAAGAGGAGGGAAGTATAGTCTTTTCGAGGCTGGTACAAGAGTTCCGTTTATGACCTTTTGGAAGGGAAAAATCAATCCGGGCGTATCGGATGCCTTGGTCTCTCAATTGGATTTATTCACTTCATTGTCCAAGTTGGTCGGAAGTGATGAAGCTACAGGAGACAGTAAGGATTTGTTGGCGGTATTAATGGGTGAATCAGATAAAGGAAGAGAAGACTTGATCCTTGAAGCCACCTCCCGAACAGCACTGAGAAGTGGAGATTACGTGATGATTCCACCCTATAATGGGCCGGCTGTCAATACATTTGTCAATATTGAATTGGGAAATGACAGTGAATATCAATTATACAACCTCAAAGAGGATATTGGGCAAAAAAAGAATCTGGCTTCTTCCCAACCCGAATTGTTGGAAAAATTTGTGAAAAAATTTGAAGAATTGAGAGGAGTAGGATATGGCAAAATTGAACCATTGGAATTGAAATGATCTATTGGGTTATATGGTGTTTAGAAAACCCGGGGATTTTTCCTCAGGTTTTTTTAATTTATAAAAAGTTTTTAATCCATATGCTTTGAGTATTTAGAGTCATTAGGTTTTTTACGGATCTTCCATTTAACTTAAATTGACGTAAATGCCATTTTCGGGAATTAATCCCGAAAATAGCTAATTGCATATGTGTCCGGATTTCAAAAGAGGAAATTTTTTCCACTCGTCGAAGGTAAAAGCCTTTTAATTTTACAATTTTTAAATCTTACAATTTTTCAATTTAAAAACTTCCCCTTCAAATATCCCAAAGCCATTCCGTAAGCTTCTTCGGTCAATTCGGGATCGTGCTTTGGATTGGATGGATTGGCAAAGCCATGAACACCGGGAAAGATTTTATATTCCAGTTCTTTTCCCGCTTTGTCCATTGCCGTGGCAAATTCCTCAATAACTTGCTTTGATATGTTTTGTTCTGTGGCAAAAAGGCCCAAAACATCTGAATTCAACTTTTTCAATTGCTCCACATCCCTCACTGGCATTCCGTAATAAATAACGGAACCAACGTTCTGATTGCCCAATATAAGTGCAGATTTCAAAGACCAACTGCCGCCAAAGCACCAACCCACATTGGCAATTTTAGCACCTTTCCCGGCAAAGTTTTTTCCGGCCAAAACAATGCTTTCCAGTCTTTTTTCATCTGTTCCCCTCATAAAGCCCATAGCCTCTTGGGGATTGGCAGTGACATTGCCATCATACATATCCAAGGCAAGTACATTTACTTTTCCTCCCAGATCATTGAAAAATTTTTCAGACTCTGCCTTGATATTGTCATTCAATCCCCACCATTCTTGGTAAACAAAAAGCCAATTATCGGAGGGTTCGTTTGCTTTCAGAAAATAACCCTTTGCGTCTTTGCCTTCCGGTGCAGGAAATGATATCATTTTGCCCATTGGATTGAAATCAAATGGGATCGGTGCCGGATGGAATGCTACGAATGTGGGATCATCCAAAAAGGCGATCATTTCTGAGGGGCCTGAATGGCAAATCGTGATATCATCAGAAAGCCTTTCAGAATTTGAAGAAATGACCTTCCAACCAATCAGGCTGAAAATGATCAGATTGAAGTAAATTAGTATTTTGTACATGAGTTTTGATGTTGTGTTTCAAAGAAGATTTGTTGGATAAACATTAAAACTGAAAATCTGTTTTTTCTATCCATTTCTAATTTAGGAAATTGGGCTTAATGATCATAGAAAAAATAGACTTAAACAAAAAAATCCAGCACGATCAGAGTCAAAGAAATACCAATCAACCCTTTTTATTTCCGATCAAAAGGGCTCTTTTGTTTGGGAAGGTTTGCCGATGTATTTTTAGAGATTAGCTAATCTAAATTTTATGATGAAAAAAATTTACTTGTCCCTGGTATTGGCAATTTGTACATCAGCTTTTGTATTTGCCCAAAAGATACCAACTCCCAAAGAACATTTTGGATTTGAGATCGGTGATGACTACAAATTGGCAACATATACCGCCACCGATGCCTATTTTAGAAAGGTGGCAGAATTATCCGATAGGGTAAAATTTATTGAAATCGGTCCAACTGAAGAGGGCAGACAGATGCCCATGATGATCATTACTTCTCCCGAGAACCATCAAAAACTGGAGCGATACAAAGAAATCTCCCAACTCCTCGGTCGGGCTGAAATCAGTGAAAACGAAGCAAAAAAACTTTCATTGGAAGGAAAAGCAGTGGTTTGGATTGATGGTGGTCTTCATTCTACTGAAACAGTGGGTTCTCATCAGTTGATACCGACCTATTATGATCTTGTGACTAGAAATGACCCTGAGAACATGCGCATTCTCAATGACCTTATCATATTAATGGTGCATACAAATCCTGATGGGCATGAGATCATTTCGAATTGGTATATGGGACCCGAAGATGTCAAAAAAAGAAATATGAGCTCTCCATATATGTACCAAAAATATGTAGGGCATGACAATAACAGGGATTTCTTCATGAACAATATGAAGGAAACCACAAACACTTCCCGTCAACAATATGTCGAATGGTTGCCTCAGATTATCTATAACCACCATCAAACTTCTCCTGCTGGTACTGTAGTGGCAGGACCTCCTTATCGTGATCCTTTCAACCATGTATTTGATCCTTTGATCATGACAAGTCTGGATGGGGTAGGAGCTGCAATGATCAATAGGCTCAATATTGAAGGTAAGCCTGGATACACCCGATTGGGAGGATCCGTTTTCTCCTCTTGGTGGAACGGTGGTCTTAGGACAACACCCTATTTCCATAATATGATCGGTGTGCTTACTGAAACTACCGGTAGCCCAACTCCTTCGATAATTCCGCTGGTTCCTGAAAGATTGATTCCTACCCACGCCACTCCCTATCCGATTGAGCCACAACCTTGGAACTTCAAAAAATCGATAGATTATTCAGTTTCCATGAATTATGCGATTTTGGATTTTGCCAGCAGAAATTCCGATGCCCTGTTATATAACATCTACAAAATGGGTCGAAATAGTATTGAAAGAGGAAACATGGACCATTGGACAAAATATCCCAAAAGATCTGCGGCAGTTCAGCAAGCCTTTGAAGATTCTAAAGTTAAAAAATCGGCTGATGATCCAGAGATGTCTTATTATGGCATGAGAAGTGGTTTGCCTGTTCAATTTTTCGATTCCGTATTTAAGGATATGAATTTGAGAGATCCAAGAGGATTTATTCTCTCTTCGGATCAACCTGATTTTCCTACCGCTATTAGATTTGCCAATGCCCTGATCAAATCAGGCATTCAGGTTCATCGAGCCACAGATGCTTTCACTGTTGCAGGGAAAAATTACCCGAAAGGTTCGCTCGTATTCAAATCAGCACAGGCTTTCAGACCTCACTTGTTGGATATGTTTGAACCACAGGATCATCCCAATGATTTTGAATATCCAGGCGGTCCTCCAAAAAGACCTTATGATGCAGCAGGATGGACGTTAGCTTTCCAAATGGGAGTAGAGTTTGATAGGATTTTGGATGGGTTTGATGGACCTTTTGAAGCTTTACCTATTGGGGGAGTTTTGGATTTTCCGGCAACAAGAGTTCCGGGCGGATCTGTTTTGATCGATGTCAGGGCCAACAATTCCTATATTGTTGTCAATGATTTATTGAAAGCAGGAGTAAATGTTTCCCGTACCACAAGTTCAGTTTCGGGATTGCCGGCTGGAAGTTTCTTTGTTTCCGGCGGAAAAGCTATTTTGGAGAAAGCTGCAAAAGATTATGGTGTGAATATGATTTCTGCATCAAAGCCTTCTGGGACAGTTCCAGTTAAACCCGCTAAAGTCGCTTTGTTTGACCACTATGGAGGTTCTATGCCTTCAGGCTGGGTCAGGTGGATGCTGGAACAATACAACTTTCCTTTTCAGGTGATTTATCCTAAAGATATTGATTCGGGTAATCTAAAAGCCAAATATGATGTGATTCTATTTATCGGTCCAGGTGCTCCTGGAACAGTCAGAAGTTGGGCTGGTCAACCAAAAGAAGAAGAAATAGATGCGCAATACCATAAGCTTCTAGGGAATCTCACCAAGGAAAAATCTCTTCCTATATTGAAAAAATTTATGGAAGATGGTGGAAGCATTGTGGCTGTTGGCGCCAGTACTTCTTTGGTTTATGATTTAGGTTTGCCGGTAAGCAACGCGCTGATGGAAACACTGGCAGACGGCAAGCAAAGGAATCTCCCCGGCGATAAATTTTATATCCCTGGAAGTATATTGAAGGCTAACTTAGACACCAATCATTCGGCGAACTGGGGAATGGGTAACACTGCTAATATGGTTTATAATAACAGTCCTGTTTTCAATTTGGCACCGGATGCATTGATGCAGGGAGTCAAACCATTGGCTTGGTTTGGTACTGAATCACCTTTGGTATCCGGCTGGGCTTGGGGAGAGTCTTACCTGAGAAATGGAGTGGTGGCTTTTGAAGCTCCCATCGGAAAAGGGAAATTATACGCATTTGGACCCGAGATTACCTTCAGAGCTCAAGCACATAATACCTTTAAGCTCCTGTTTAATCAGTTATATGTGAAATAAAACTTTTATTTCACGAACCACAAAAGAATCAAAAGGAAAAAGAAGAATTAAATGGTAAACATTAATTCAAATTTTTCTTTTGTTTCCTTTTGTAACTTTTGTGGTTCATTATTTTGTTTTTTTATTCTTTTGGGATTTTTAGCTATATTTTGCAGTAAACTCAACTTAAAATTATTTATGAAAAGGATGTTTAATGAAATAAACCTCAAAGGGTTATTCCCGACTTTTTTTATCATCATATTTCTAAGTTGTCAGACACAGACTGCTAAAGTAGAGACGAGCACCCTGGAAAGGTCACCAACGATTCTCAAAGACTATGTCCATGCTGAAGACCCAACTTTTAGGTATGAAATAATCCATTCACTTGAAGGGGATGAATTTGACTATCATGTGGCAAAAATGTACTCTCAGCATTGGCTAAAAAATGATTTAGTCGATGAAACCGAATGGTGGCATTATGTGTCTATGGTAATCCCCAAAGAAACTCCCCATGAAACAGGAATGATGTGGATTGGAGGTGGAAGTAAAAACTCCAAGATACCGGAGAAACCGGATCCATTGATATATGAATCTGCTTTGAGAACAAATTCCATAGTTGCCCAGATTCATAATGTCCCTTTTCAGCCTTTGTTATTTGCCAATGATACTTTTGGTGAGCGTTATGAAGATGCCATTATAGCCTATGGCTGGAGAAAGTTTATGGAAGGTGGAGCAAAAGATGAGGATGCCATTTGGTTGGCGAGGTTACCGATGACAAGGGCAGTAAAATTAGCAATGGATGTAGTGTCTGAAATTGCACAGGAAAAACATGAAAAAACTTTGGATAAATATGTAGTAGCGGGTGCTTCAAAGAGAGGCTGGACAACTTGGACTACTGCTGCGGTAGATGATAGGGTAGTGGGGATGGTTCCAGTAGTGATTGACTTACTCAATATTGTACCATCATTCCAGCATCATTGGCGGAATTATGGTTTTTGGGCTCCGGCAGTGGATGATTATGTGCGGGAGGGGATTATGGATTGGCAGGGTTCCAAAGAATACGACAGGCTTTTGGAAATTACTGAGCCCTATTCCTATTTGGAGGAATATAAAGACATTCCCAAATTACTGATCAATGCTGCCGGAGATCAGTTTTTCCTTCCGGATAGCTGGAGATTTTATTGGGATGACCTGGATGGAGAAAAGCATATTCAATATGTGCCCAATTATGGTCATGACCTTAGTGAGTCGGATGCCTTCCCAAATTTGATTGCTTTTTATGCTTCAATCCTAAATGATGTTCCAAGACCAAAATACACCTGGTCTGTCAATGGTAATAGCATTGAAATTACCACTGACCCAAATCATAAACCTGCTTCCATCAAGTTATGGTCCGCTACAAATGAAGAGTCAAGGGATTTTAGAATTGATGTATTAGGTCCAAAATGGACTTCTTCCGAAATTCTTATAAATGAAAGCGGAAAATATGAGGTGGATCTAAAAGAGCCGGCGAAAGGATTTTCGGGTTACTTTGTAGAAATCACATATCCCGGAGAGGCACCTATCAAGTTTACCACAGGTGTGGAGGTCCTGCCTAAAACTTATCCGTTTGAAGAATTTAAATCACAGGATCCAAAAGGGAGTTTTTAAAATTATTGTACCCTTTTCTGGGAAAAAATAGACATCTCCTTTCGTCGATGTGACAAGGAGAGGTCTTTTTCTTTTTTTAATTCAATTATTTTAAAAAACGATATTCAATTAGTATTTGAATAAAAATATGTGGGGGACAGGCGCGACGCGCCTGTCCCCCTCTTATTTTTATTCTATCATTGCAAAAAACTTATCTAAGTCCGGAATTAATACTATCCTTGTCCTTCTGTTTTTGGCCATGTTGTCTTTGCTGTCATTTTCTACCAAAGGAATATAACTCGCCCTACCGGCTGCAATCATTTTCTCAGGGGCTACATTATATTTCTTCTCCAAAATCCTAACTATAGAGGTTGCTCTTTTTACGCTTAGATCCCAATTATCCTGAAGTTCAACAGTCTGTATTGTTCTTGGATCGGTGTGCCCTTCAATCATTACTTCCAATGATGGTTCAGAATTGATTACTTCAGCGAGTCTTTTTAATAGCCCGTCAGCATTTCTGGAAACCTGATAACTGCCCGTGTTGAACAACAGTCTGTCAGAAACATTGATCATTACAACTGTCTTGTCAATATCGATCTGAATATCATCTTCTTGCTCTAAGGAACCATCAGAAATGGATTTTTTCATGTTGTAAGCAATGGCGAGATTGATTGAATCTTCCAAAGTCTGCGCCTGGGCCAACAATTCCTGATCTACATTAGTCAAAGTCTCCTTTAGTTTTTCTCTGGTTATATTGGACATTGGGGTCTTTCCATCAAGAGAAAATTTGGCATCGCTTTCTGATCTTAATGAATTTATCCGGGCATTGTATTCTTCAACTCTAGCTTCGATTTTACCCATTTTGTCTTCAAGAATTTTTTTCTCAGCTTCAAGCTTTTCTTTCTCAGTGCGGGTATCAGCAAGAGTAACTTCTGTTTTGAACAGATCATTTTGTAATTCCACATATTTCTTTTTAGAGACACATGAACCGGCCAAAATAGTGATGGCAGTAGCATAAATAATAATCTTTTTCATTGTTGGTTTAGTTTTTCTAACTCTTATTCAAAAATAAAGCCATTAAAATCGGATCTCTCTTAAAGAACCAATAATTGGTAGCTTATCATTTAAATTGTCTTTTTTTTACTTAATTATTTTTAAATGATTAGATAATAACTTTAAATAATGTTTTTTATGACCAAAATAAAGTCACTTGTTTGTGGGACATTTGGGGAATCTCAATAAAAAACTAGGTTGAGTGTAATACATACCTGTATCCTTGGATGTATTTCAAAGGTTTTTATGTTTGAAATACTTTTCAAACTATATCAATGATTTCATTTCAAATTTTGTAATTGCTTTTAGGTTAACTTAATTTTCGGATTAATTTACTGTGGCTGCTGGTCGTTTCATTATTGAATTATTTCACTAAGTTTACAATCCTCCACAGTGGACAAGGTCTTAGAATCTTTAACAAAATCAAGAGCATTCTATGGTAAGGAAATTACTTTCCTGTTTATTCTATATGAGTATTTTCGTTATCACCTTTTCATGCATACCCAACAAAAAGGTGATATACTATCAAAATCTTGAAGGAAATACCCCGATTGAGGATGGGGAACTCATAAGTTATGAGCTGCCTGAATATCGCCTGCAATACAATGATATCATTGATATACAGATTCAGACCATTGAAGATATTCTGGAGAACGGATTATCTTCAAAAATCCAAAGCGAAGGTAATAATGCGGTTTTTGGACAAATCGCCCAAACTGGGGGTGATGTCTATTACATGACCGGGTACACGATTGACAAAAACGGCTTTATCAGGATGCCTTTGTTGGGTGAATTGAAAGTGAATGATATGACTTTGGAGGAGGTGAGAATCTTGGTTGAAAATGAAATTAAAACTTATGTAACTTCTGAGATTTTTGTACGGGTAAAACTCGGCGGAATAAGATTTTCCTCCTTGGGGGAATTCAGAAGACCTGGCAAATATGTGGTATTACAGGACAGGCTGACCATTTTCGAGGCAATTGCCCAAGCGGGAGATATGACTACAGTTGCCAAAAGAGATGAAATATTACTAATAAGACAATATCCTGAGGGAACAAGAATCCATAGAATCAATTTAAACGACAGACAGATCGTAAGGACTCCTTTTTATTTCATACAGCCAAATGATCAAATTTATGCTGAACCTTTGAAAGTGAAAGAAGTTGGGGCAGGAGATAGTTCTGCCCAAACTATTGCCTTGATGATTTCGTCAGTTACAGCAATCGTTTTGATTCTTAATTTAATTCTTAATTGATAATTGAGAATGCAGAAGAATAATCCATATCCTTTTATTCCAGATCCATTTTTACCCAATGATGAGGAGGATGTTGAATTGAAAGTAGTTTTATTCAATTACCTCAAATTTTGGCCATTTATTTTGGTGAGTATTCTCGTTTGCCTGATGGGTGCAATTCTTTTCAATAAATATACTACTCCGGTATACAAAGTACAGTCTACTGTAATTGTCGAGGATGAATCTCAAGCTCTGGGAACTGACCTTTTTCAAGCTACAGGATTATTGCCTATCAAAAGTAATGTTGAAAATGAAATAGGAATCCTAAAATCTTATGCGCTATCGGCAGAGGCTATTGAAGCCTTGGGACTTGATGTTTTTTACTTCGAAGATGATTTTTTCACATTAAACCGGATTTACTCCAATCCGCCTGTTTTGATTCATGTAGATTGGTCGCATAAGCAACCCGTTGCTGGAAAATTCAATATCGAGGTTTTTGATGAAACTCATTTTAACATTGGAATGGAGGACAGTGAATTTGATATTTTTAATCCAGGAGATCCATTTTATAAAGAAAAAACCAAAACCCTTCCTGAATTTGATGCCAGTTATGCTTTTGGTGAAATGATTGAAAATGAATTTATTAAGATCACCGTTGTGAATAATACCGCCAAAAAAGGTGATAGGGTTTTGTTTGAATTATATGATACTCCTTCTTTGGCATTGCTGCTAAGAGAAAAAGTCAACGTTTCTCCAATTAATAAGCAATCCTCTGTTTTGAATATTTCACTTGAAACCCCGGTGAGGAAAATGGGGGAGGATTTTATCAATATGCTCATGGAAGTTTACCTCCAAAGAGAATTGAAAGAAAAAAACAGGGCAGCTGAAAACACAATCAGATTTATCGAAGATCAATTGAGTGGAATTACGGATTCCCTGACCTTTTTTGAGGGAAGGTTGGAACGGTACAGGTCTGAGAACAGGACTTTTAATTTGAGTCAGGAAGGTGCCCAGATTTTTGCCAGACTACAGGAGCTTGAAAAGGACAGATCAGTTGCTGAAATCAACTTAAAATACTTTCAGAGCCTTCAAAATTATATCATCAATGACGACTCTGATAGACTGATGATTCCGTCGGTTTCTGACAATACAGATCCTGTACTTCAGGCTTTAGTGGTAAGCCTTAATGATTTACAGGCAGAAAAATTGAGACTGTCCTATAATTTCTCAGATCAGGCACCAGTGATCCGTGAAATAAATAACCAAATTAAAAATACTAAAAGGGCACTTCAGGAAAATGTCACTTCGTTTCTCAATAATACCAATACCTATCTTCAAGAGGTCAATACCCAAATCCGTAAAGTGGAAAGGGAGATCAATGTACTACCGGAGACAGAGAGAAGGCTCTTGGGCATACAAAGGAAATTTTCAGTGAATGAAAATATCTACCTCTATCTGTTGCAGAAAAGAGCAGAATCCGAGATTCTAAAAGCGTCAAACATGCCCAAGAATGCCATTTTGGATGCTGCAATGGCCGGACAGAGACCTGTATTCCCCAGGAAAATGATCAACTTGATCATAGGTATTTCCCTAGGACTGTTTTTCTCCATCGGATATATAGCGGTCAGGGATTTTTTGAATACAAAAATTGAAGATCCCAAGGAGTTGGAAAGAATGATCAAAACACCATTGATCGGAATGATCGGAAGGAATAAAGACAATGATCCCAGGCCGGTATTGAATAATCCAAGATCATCCGTAACGGAGTCTTTTAGAAACATTAGGGCTGATATGTCCTACCTGAGTCCAAATAAGGAACACCTTACTATACTTTTTACATCCAGTATTTCTGGAGAAGGCAAAACTTTTGCCTCCATCAATATGGCTTCGGTGTATTCCCTTTTGGGAAAGAAAACCCTTTTGATTGGTTTGGATTTGAGAAAACCAAAAATTGCAGAAGAATTTGGTCTCACCAATGATGTAGGAATGAGTACCTGTCTCAGCAAAGGAATTGCATGGAAAGAGGTAGTCAAACATACCCAATATGATAATTTGGATGTAATACTCTCAGGACCAGTTCCACCCAATCCAGCTGAATTATTACTACAGTCTAAATTTTCCAAAATTATGTCTGAAATTAAGGAGGACTACGAAGTGATTATATTGGACTGCCCTCCAGCAGGGTTAGTTTCTGAAACTAAAGAACTTTTTAAATTTGCTGATGTGAATTTCTATATTTTCAGACAGGCATTCTCTCATAAAAACAATATTCAAGTTTTGAATAATCTGATTGAAAAAGGCGGAATCGAAAAAGTTTACGCGATACTCAATGACGTCCATATTGATAGAGGATATGGTTTTGGCTATGGATACGGTTATGGCTATGGTTATTCAGGTCAGCATGGCTACCATGATGAAATCCAAGCTCCTTGGTGGAAAAGGGCATTGTGGAGAAGGTAAGAGAGAAGCGAGATTTTAGAACCAAAGCCTGCCCCGAGTTATAGGGGAGAAAAGAACCAAGAGGAGAGAACCGAGATGCGGGAGCAAGGAGAGAACTCAGAGTAAGGAAATAAGAAAGAACAATGTAAAGGACACTTTGAACTTTATCCTTCATCCAATATCCTTTTTCTCTAAACCCCTTGCCAGATGGCAGGCAGGTCATCTATCTTATGGGACTCAAGTGGCGAAGCTGTACCCAAATGACTGTGAAAAGTATTGAAATGAAGAAAATCCAAATGGTGGACCTTAAGTCCCAATATGATAAGATCAAATCTGAGGTTGACGCTTCTATGCAGGAAGTAATTGATCAATCTGCTTTTATCAATGGCCCACAGGTAAGGTTGTTCTCCGAAGAACTTGGAAAATATCTTGGCGTTGAATCTGTCATTACATGCGGAAATGGTACTGATGGTCTTCAAATTGCCATGATGGCATTGGATTTCAAACCGGGAGATGAAGTGATTGTTCCCGCATTCACCTATATAGCCGCTGTAGAAGTGATCGTGGTTTTAGGATTAGTTCCCATCCTTGTTGACGTTAACCCCCACACTTTTTTGATCGATATCAACAAAATTGAAGAAAAAATATCCCATAAAACTGTAGCCATAATTCCGGTACATTTGTTTGGTCAGTGCGCTGATATGGAAAACTTATTAAGATTGGCAGATAAACATGGCTTAAAAATCATAGAAGATGCTGCCCAATCCATCGGAGCGGAATATACCTTTTCAGATGGGAAGGTAGCCCAATCAGGGACGATGGGGAATATCGGAGTCACTTCTTTTTTCCCTTCCAAAAATCTCGGTTGCTTTGGGGATGGGGGAGCAATGATGACCAATAATCCTGAGTTAGCCGAAAAGATGAGAATGATCGCAAGTCATGGACAAAAGAGAAAATACATCCATGATACTATTGGAGTCAATTCAAGATTAGATACGTTGCAGGCTGCTGTCTTGCGGGTTAAATTAAAATATTTGAATAGGTATATTGGAGCTAGGAATGAGGTAGCAGAAAAATATGATGCAGCTTTTAAAAACCATCACAACCTGCAAATACCTATGAGGATGAATCAATCCTCCCATGTCTTCCATCAATATTCTTTGATTTTGAAAAATATTGAAAGGGAATCGTTTTCAAAATATCTAGCTGAAAGGGGAGTACCCACCATGGTTTATTATCCTTTACCTGTCCATTTTCAGGAAGCCATTAGATTCTTGGGATATAAAAAAGGTGATTTTCCAGTAGCCGAAGTATTGTGTCAAGAGGTGATTTCTCTGCCCATGCATACTGAAATGGAGGAAGAACAGCAGTCTTATGTCATTGAATCAATAAACAGTTTTTTTGAATGAAGGCATATTTTGCACATGAAACAGCGGTAATTGATGAAGGTTGCCTAATCGGGGCGGGGACCAAAATCTGGCATTTTTCCCATATAATGCCAAATTCTCAAATAGGGGAAAACTGTAATATTGGCCAAAATGTGGTTGTTTCCCCTGAAGTGGTTTTGGGCAATAATGTAAAGGTTCAGAATAATGTATCCATCTACACAGGGGTAACCTGCGAAGACGATGTTTTTCTTGGACCTTCCATGGTATTTACCAATGTTACCAACCCAAGGTCAGCCATAAATAGAAGAGGCCAGTATACCAAGACCCATGTAGGCAAAGGCGCTACTATTGGAGCAAATGCTACTGTGGTCTGTGGTAATGATATCGGACAGTATGCTTTTATCGGTGCAGGTGCAGTCATCACCAAATCCGTTCCTCCTTATGCTTTGGTTGTAGGTAACCCGGCTAGGCAGATTGGTTGGATGAGTGAAAATGGGTATAAATTGGAGTTTGATAAGGATAGTAGAGCAGTTTGTCCGGAATCGGGTGATGAATATGCTTTAAGAAATGGAAAAGTTTCTAGACTTAATAAAACTGATACGGAATGAAAAAATTTGCATTGATAGGTGCTGCAGGATTTATTGCTCCTAGGCACATGAAAGCGATTAAAGAAACCGGGAATCAATTGTTGGCTGCTTATGACAAATTTGATTCTGTCGGCATTTTGGACAGTTACTTTCCTAAGGCAGATTTTTTCACAGAGTTTGAGCGATTTGATCGCTATGTGGAGAAACTTAAAAGGTCAGAAGATAAAATTGATATCGTCAGTATTTGTTCCCCGAATTACCTACATGATGCCCATATACGTTTCGGTTTGAGGCTGGGGGCAGATATTATTTGTGAAAAACCCTTGGTATTGAATCCTTGGAATATTGATGGGCTTACATTGGTAGAAGAGGAGTCAGGCTCAAAGGTTTTTAATATTCTCCAGCTTAGGCTTCATCCGGCAATTATTGCTTTGAAAAAAAGAGTTGAAGAAGGGGCAAAGGATAAGGTATACGATGTAGATCTGACTTATATTTCTTCCAGGGGAAATTGGTACTACAGTTCATGGAAAGGAGATGAAAGCAAATCAGGAGGCATAGCGACCAATATTGGAATCCACTTTTTTGATATGTTGGTTTGGGTATTCGGAAAAGTAAAGTCCAATATAGTCCATATCAAAACCCATGATCGGGTAGCAGGTTTGTTGGAATTGGAAAAGGGCAATATCAGGTGGTTTTTGAGTATCAATGAAAATACCTTGCCGGAATCCATTCAAAAAAAAGGATTGAGCATATATAGGTCGATTACACTCGAAGGGGAGGAGATCGAATTCAGTGATGGCTTTGTGGATCTTCACACAGAAAGTTATAGGCAGATATTGGCAGGTTACGGGTTCGGATTGGAAGAGGCCAGAAGTTCTATAGAAATTGTGCATGATATCAGGCAGCAAAAAGAGATCGGATTGAAAGGTGATTACCATCCTTTTGCGGGGTTGCCTTTAGCGGAGCATCCTTTTGGTTAATTAGTATATGATAAAATTTCTATCAGTCGTTAAATAATCTTCAAGCAAATTTATTTTTAATCACTTTCTCATTGCGGGCGTTAACAGTTCTTTCATTTATAAGTCAGGTTTTTGGATACTCTTTTTATTTTCTGACTTCATTTATTTTAGTTAGGTTAGTAGGAAAGTTTGAATTTGGTGTTTTTCAAAAATTTAACCTTTTTCTCACTACAGCACTTCCGTTTTTTGGCTTTACTCTTGTTTCAAGTTTGTATTACTTCCATAGTATTCAAAAAAATGAAAAAGATAAAAGTCATTTGTTCAATCAAACATTCATCCTTTTGTCAGTTTCAGGTTTAGTATTCTTTCTGCTTTTTTTTATTTGGAAAGATCAAATCCTATCATTTTTAAACCTAGAAGAATTAAAAAATATTCATGCATTCATTTTCCTAACCATCATTTTTTACCTAAACAGCAGTATTTGTGACAATATTTTCTTGTTGGATAAAAATCGGAAAGCCGTTTTGTTCTTCTTGCCTTTTGAAAAACTTTTATTTTTAATTATTATTTTGGTTGCATATTATTTAAGGAGTGATTTTTACGATTTTTTTTATGGATTTTTATTTTTCTCAATTCTAAAATTTATTTTCACAATTGGTTATCTTCAAGCAAAACATGATTTAATAAATTACAGGATAAATATTGCATCGATATTTCTACAGTTGAATTACTGCATTCCTTTTTTTCTTGGAACTATCATTTACATTGTTTCAAATAAGTTTGATAAATTTCTCCTTAACCAATATATCTCCCCTAACGAATATGCTATTTATTCAGTTACGTTCTTAAGCATTCCTTTTTTAGCTAATGCCTATAACTCTATTAACAGTGTTGTTTTACCCGAATTCACTAATCTTTTGCAAAATGAAAAAAAAAATGAGTTAAAAAATCTATACCAAAAGATAGTGATCAAATCAGCCTCTGTTGCTATTCCGATTATTTATTATTTCTTTTTCTGCAGTCCTTTCATCATAGAGTTAATTTTTACTAAAGCCTATGGATCAGCTGATTTATATTATAAAATCGGATTATTTTCTTTCCTAATTTCAATGACTTCATACGGTTTAATCCTAAGGGCAACTAACCAAACAAAACTCATCTTTAGAATCAATTTAATTTCAGGTTTGATAACTATTGGAATTGGTTTATTAATAATCCCAAACTATTTATTATTAGGAGCTATTATCACGTCTGTAATAGCTGTTATTCTTCCTGGAATATTTCAATTGATCTATGAAATCAGATCACTGAATTATTCATTTTTTGATTTTTTTCCTATCAAAAAATTCTTGGTTATTCTGGTTTTAGGGATCATAATTTATCCAGTATTTATTTTTTCACTTTATATTGTAGATAGTTCATTCGCTCAGGTTGTAATAATTGCCGTTGTATATTTCCCTCTCATATATTCTTTAATGCTTAAATTGGATTACTTGCCATTTAGAGATAAGATTGAAAAAATCAGATGGAAATGAAAAAAAATGCTATTTCAATTGGGCTAACTTCCATTTTGATTTTAGCGTTGATTTTATTTTCATTTTTTGATTTAAAATCATTATTTATCAGTCTGTTTGCTTTGTTTTCACTGATTTTGATTTTGAAAAATCATGACTTGATAATGAAGCTGTTTTTAATATTTTTACCCACAAATGATATTTTCACTAAGGAAGATTATTTATTTTCATTTCTGGGGATTAAGCAAATTCTAGCTATAGGAATGGTACTTTTTTTTTTAAAAAATAGGAAGATTATCAATAATCGACTGAGAATAATTAATTCTATAAAAACCAATAAAAATATTTTCGATTTTTTTTCCATGCTATTTGCAGTGTTGATTTTTTATTTTAGCTACACCTATTTCAAAAATGCTTTTTTTGGTTTACATGAATTTGATTTTCAAATGGCAGTTTTGAAATCAATAAATATGGCGGGGTATTTATTGGCTTGTATCATGGCTTTAAAAGCTGGATTTACCGTACTTAGGTTTTCGAGTGTCAAATACCTTTTAATTAGTTCTTTGACAATGATGTTGGTTTTTTCTTTTTTAAGCCCATACTTGCAGACTTTAGGATTCAAATCAATTGGAACTGAAGAATCCGAATTTCTATCGATTGGAATAGAAAGATTTGCCGGGATAATTGCAGATGGTGATTCCAATACCCTCAGTATATACGTAGTAATGTCTATTTCAATTTGCTTATTGTTTTTTACCTATTCAAAAAACTTAATTTTTTTAATTTATTTATTTCCTCTTTCTATTCTAGTAGCCATTACAGGTAGTAGAACTGGGTTGATTGCATTGATAATCATTCTATTAGTCTTTTTCTTATTTGTGAAAAACAGGTTTAGTGAAACGGCAAAATTTTATATAGTTTTATTGTTACCTATTATCATAATTGTATCTATACCCTATTTTGAATTGGTCTTCAATAGATTTTTACTAATTGGAGAGCAATTCGAGGTTGATACTGGGTCAAATAGGATAGGTAAATGGATGTTATATTTTAATTTCTTTTTTGAGAATAAGGAAACTTTCATTACTGGGGCGCAAAAAGAGTTATTGATTACATGGGATAATCAATATTATGCAGCGCATAATGTTTTTGTCACGATTATTTATAACGGCGGTCTATTGTTTTCACTTTCAATATTCTTATTGTTTTCAAAAATGATTATTTCAACAATTAAAGAGAAGGACTATGATTTTGTGATGATAATATTTCCGGTTTTTATATTGATTAATACTGTTAGTGATTTGGGTATATTTTATACTTTTTTGTTGTTCACTATTTTTCTATTAAGAACGCGAATATATTTTTTCTTTCAACGAAAATATATCTCAGACATTCTTGGCAAAAAGAATGAACAAATCCATCATTCCTAATATTTGGAGTTAAATGAGAGAGATCATTTTCGTCTGTGGAAATCTTTATCCTCATCAGGTTGGTGGTCTAGAAGTCTTTAACCACTATCTAATGCATGG
>CAZLJT010000052.1:0-17641 GCA_964559905.1 uncultured Aquiflexum sp. | reverse complement strand
TTCTTTCCAATAGAGTGCGCGCATCAATTTTGGGTGATTTGATGAAAAATTGATTCCAGATTTTTTTCCTGCTGTTGGATACTGACCAAAGTCAGAGACCTTTGTTGAATGATTTGAAGCAGTTCTTTTCTGGCAGAGACGGCATCTTCTACAGTTAAACTGATCGCATTCTTTTTGTTTTGGATAAAAGAAACCTCTCCAAAATGGGCAAACCATTCCAAGTTCAAAAGCTCTTCGGTCTCCACCAACAGGATGTTTTTGCCCCCATCTGACTTGAGGTTTTGCAATAAATCTGAGGCAACTATTTTCCCCCGATTGATAATAACTACCTTATCACAGATCGCCTCCACCTCTTGCATGATATGGGTGCTCAAAATCAACGTCTTGTTGACCGAGATATTTTTTATCAGTTTTCTGATTTCTACCAATTGGTTAGGATCCAGTCCTGTGGTAGGTTCGTCCAATATGATCACTTCCGGGTCATGGATCAACGCTTTGGCCAATCCGACCCTTTGTCGGTATCCTTTTGAGAGTTGCTGGATCTTTTTATTCGCTTCCAGTTCAAGGCCACAAAGGGAAATCAGTTCTTCTATTCTGGATTTCAATACATTACCCTTCATTCCATAAAGTCCTCCGATAAAATCCAAAAACTCCCTGATATACATATCCAGATAAAGCGGATTATGTTCGGGTAGGTATCCGATCATTTTGCTGACCGCTTTTGGATTCTCCAAAACAGAAATCCCATTCACCAGTACATCGCCGGAATCAGGCAGAATAAATCCCGTCGCCACCTTCATCGTGGTGGACTTCCCGGCCCCATTTGGCCCCAAAAAACCCAGGACTTCTCCCTTTTCAGCCACAAAAGAAACCTGATCCAGTGCGTTTTGCTGACCGTAGGTTTTTGAAAGTGACTTGATTTGGAGGGACATTTCGAACTATGGGAATTTGGGTGGTAAAATTAAGGAATGGTTTGGCTAAAAAAAGCATAAAAATCAAAAAAGGCTTCTAAGAAGCCCCAAGGAAAGATGAAACAGCCATCGACTGTTAAATCTTTTTGCAATATTAAACCTTACTGCCTGCTAATATAGAAGGGATTGGGGGATTTTCAAAATATGTATTTATGAAATAAGACCTCTTTTCAGATTAACCGGATGTGACAATTAAACAGATATTTTTGATATTGGATATTGATTGATATTTGTGTCTCTGTCATGGACTAGTATGGATACTTAATGTCGCCAATCAAATTTAATCCTTATAAGTGATCAAAAGAAATTCAAAAATCGTTACTTTGATTAAAAATGTATTAAAATGAGTACTGCACAATTACAAAAACTGGAACTGCTTGAATGGTTGGCCAATCTTCATGACCAAACCCTGATCAATGAATTAATGAAATGGAAGGAATCCCATCATAGTGATAGTATTGAGCAGTATAACCGGGAACTGGACGAAGCCAATTCCCGCATAGAAGCTGGAGAGTATCTGACCCATAAAGCTGTAAAAGAGGAGTCAAAATCATGGGTGAAAAGGAAATAATTTGGGATATTAAGGCCAGAAACACTTTCAATAGACTAATCGATCATATAAAAAAAGACTCCTTTCAGTCAGCAGAAAATGTCATGGAGGATATCTTCAAAATAATCGATGATTTGCCTGACAATCCTGAGAAATTCAATGCTGACAAATTTAAGACTGAAAATGATGGAAATTTTAGGGCTTTTGAAAAACACAGCATCCGAATTGCTTACTTTATCACCGAAACGCATATCAGAATATTGAGGGTAAGACATATCAAACAAGAACCCAAACAGTATTAAAATACTGGCATTAGTCACAAAAAGCTTTTTTTTGGGTTCGAACAAAGGAAAAACCTTTTGCACGGTTGTTCTAAAAAAACGCTTAAGATTACTTTCAAACTTTGCCTTGTCACTTCGATCCCGATAACTATAGTGGAGAGAAGTCCATAGGCCAATATGGGTGAAATGTAGTCTATACGTTGGTTGTGGATTGTATCTATATCTTCCTTGGCTTGAAGTGTGTACTCAATTACTCTTTCCATATTTCATTAAGATCCATCTTTACTGTATTCCCTTCTTTGGCCTGCTGCCTGCTTTTTTGAATTTTGGCGACAAATTCAGGGTCATATGGTTTTTCCTTTGTAATCTCGAACTTGATTTTAAGTGCCTTCATAAAAGCCTTGAGGGCATTTTCCTGTTCTTCGGTCTCTGGATGAATTATAAATGTATTTTCGGTTTTCATGGTGTTTTAGCTTTGTTGTCTTTGATTAGCAACTGAAAAGGTATCGAAAATAGCGAATACAAGTAGGAAGTCCAAGGATTTTGGAACAGTTCAGGTGGTATATTGTCTGGATGGAACATTGTTAGAGCTCAATGAAATTGCATCGACAACTTTCCATCCCAAGAATTATATATTCTTTAATTCAAGAATGAGTTTTAGTTTTATTTATTGGTGAAAGAGCCATCTGCAAATAGGTCGTGAAATAAAGGTGGTATTGCAATTAACCCAACTTTATTACTCCAAAAGCAAATTCTTTAGCGACTGGGGCCTAATAATGGAGTTTTTACAGTGTTTTGATAAATTAGAAAAATATGAATTTTAGGATCGCAATAATTTTCATAATCCTTTTGAATGGGTGCGGGAATCCAAATAATATTGGTAATCAAGATTTTGAGATTGAATTAAACAGTGTGTATGTAAATTACTACGAAGATGATTCATTGAATATGGTTCGACCGTACGTAATTCCAAGGATTTATTTTGATTTTAATGTTGACAATTCATCAGCAGATTCAGTGATTGTCTTACTCAACACCCACTTTGATCGAGACTCAAATGAACCGTATTACCTTTATGTCTGCTTTGAATATTCCGGTATCAAAGACACTCTTTTGCTAACCGACTACGAAAGCGTAAATCCTTTAATTTTTACTCCTAATTCTGTAGATGGATTTACAGTCGGTGTTCCCATATCAGAATATCTGGAAAAAGACTTATATAAATCGGAAACGAGTTCAACCTTTATGAAATACGTGGCAGACCATGGCGTCGTCTATTACAGCAATCCCAATCCGAAGGAAAATAAGAGGGTATTAGGCTCGCAACTTATCAAAAAGTCAAATAGTTTTGAAGTCGTTTTCAGAGACCCCGAAGACACAGCTGTTGAATAAACCACGACATCCCTACCCCCCTCAATCAAAATTAATATTTATAAAGCTGGCAATGCCAAACCTCATACCTGCCCGCTGAAAGGTGCCTCCCTCAAAACCTGCACCCATTTCAACCCTAAATATCCTGAACAGGTTATCCAGGGAATATCCCACTTCCCAATAATGGGGTGAGTTTTCTGTCTTGAGATAGTTGAAGAAAATATTTTCCCTGACCCCGGAAAACCGAAGCATAGGCAACTGGGTCAGCAAAAACTTTCTGAACTGATAATGAACAATGGCACTGAGATATTGGCTTTGGGTGCTGTATTGGTAATAATCCAAAAACCGATAATTGGAAGCCACTCCCAAATTGGCAAATATGGTCCTGTTACCGCCAAAATGTTTGAAGTCCATAAAATATACCCGGTCATTGTTCAGGAACGCACCGGCTGTAAGGTTGAAGTCCAATTTGCCGCTGACACCAAAATTGAAAAAGTGCTCGACACTTGCCTCTACCAAATCAAATTTAGAAGCCATCTCATTGTTGAACATACCCGGAAAGGCTTTTGAATAGCGGAAATTGACCAATGGTGCGGATTCATAAGTCGGGTTTTTTCGACCATTTCTGATACTGTACTTTAATCCAGGCCTCCATTCTACGTTGTTGGTCCAAATCAACGCATGGTGATTTTCAAAAGCCGAGGGTTCTGCCTCAATGTTTTCGGGTCTATTTGGGGTAAATTCCCTTTCAGGTTTATTCCAAAGGCTTACATCAGAATTGTTTTCCAACTCCCTTCGGTAAGCATAATTCACATTTGTTCTATAGGTAAATGCGTCGTTGATTCTATGGCTATAAAAAGCTTTTAAAAATTGCTGTTCATAGAGCTTCATGAAATTCTGCCTGAATAAAAGAGAATATAGCATATTGACCTGTTCCTGAATCGGATTGTCTCCGTTGAACTGGAAAATATATTTTCCTCCGGTAAGCCCTACTGTGTATCCGGGTCTGCCTTTGTTCACAGATCTCCTGATATCCAGAGTCCCATAGGGTTGTTGACTGGAAAAGCCATACCTGAATTCCGGACGGATTGTCCAAACTTTCCTGTGCATGGTGACCGAATCGGCCATTTTGGTACTTTTCTCGATTCTATAAAAACCGGACAGACCGAATTTAAAACCTTCCACAGTATTATATGACAGTTTGGTCAGATTGGGATCAAAACCTGCTGACCTTCCTTTTCCAAAGGAATAGGAACCACCTGTTACAATCTCCAAAGGTTTGAAACCCCTTCTCGCCTTTTTGGCCACGCTATCCACTTCACTTACCTTTGCCGCTTCAATGACTGCCAAACTATCATCTCTTTCATAGCCTTTGATTTCTGCCACTGTCAATTTTACAGGCCTGATACTGTCCCAATAGCTCAGATCCCTTTTTTTGGCCATTGAATCTACCGTATACATCCTTTCAGAAATGATTTCTTCCTGTTTCCTTTCCTTTTTAGCTTCCTTTTCATATTCATTGACCAATTTCCTGAAATCCTTTCTGGTCATTTTATCCGCCTGACTCATTTGTTCCAGACTGGAAAGGTTTTTATTGAAGGTTGTCACATCTTCGGGCACTTCATCTATTTTCTCATCAATGATTTTGGTTTCGACGATCAGGTCAGGATTGAGGATGATCTGATAATCCCGGGTGGATGCCAGGTATCTAAACTCTCCTGCAAACCCAAAAAACTTGCCGCCGAAAGTGTAGGTGTGGGTAGAAGGCATCCAGACATTCTCTGCGACAGGCTGGTACAATTGTTTTACTCCAATCTGAAAGCCCAGAAGTGATGTCTTGAGATCCAGACTGTGGATGGCCCATAGATCTTCAATAATATAAATATACCCTTCGAATACCCTTTCACCCTTCGATCTTGGTGTTACTTTGATCCTGTTGACCATAACATCATTTTCCACATAAGAACCTTCATACTTAAACCTGTAATAGGCAAATGCAGACGGAGACAAGGGTGAAACAGCTTCATTGATTTTGTCATTGTAAAAACTCGTGGCTATATAAGGCGCAGGTGAAGTCTGATTATTGTCACCATTGGTCCGAATACTGATGACTTTTTCTTCCACAGAGTTGGGCTGTTTGAATGAAATTTGGGAAACAGACTCAGAGGTGTAAGCTTCATTAAGTTTCACTCCTTCTTTTTCCAGTTCCTTTTTCATAAAAAATGGGGCGTCAGTCAACTCCCCCGTACCTTTAAGGTACACCATCATGGTATATTCCTGGATCTGAAGCCTATGGTATTTTGCTTTTGAAATGGCTTTTCTCATGATGGTCAGGGCAGGGTCTTCCTGTCCGGTCTTTACTTCTACTTCTTGTAAAGCATAAACCTGTTCCTTCATTTCAAAATCCAGATCAATCCAATTATCCACCACTTCAACAGTCTTGAGCACTGATGCATATCCGAGGTATTGCGCGACCACATCATAAAAGCCCGGTTTCAGACGGAATTCATACTCTCCGTTTTGGTTGGTAGGCACCCCGTCACCCAAATTCCTGACATAGATGGAAGCAAAGGGTAAGGGTTCCCCATCAGACGTGCTGACTTTCCCTTTTATCCCCTGTCCAAAAATATCAAGAGAAAGAAATACCAAAATAAATAATAAGAAAAACTGAAGCTGTTTGTGGTTTCGGAGCATGGTAGGCAAATAATTATGAATACTAAAAATACTGTATTATGCTTTAACGAGAGTGAAAGAATCTGGTTTTTGACAATTTTTAACCTTCAGCGCAGAAAACACAGGATGGAACTGTCCAAAAAGGAACAGAACTTGGATATTTATTCATTGAACAATTTTAAACCCAAACCTAAAATATTTTTCCACAACAACTAACCTTGATTACAAAAAAGGCATAAACATCAAATCATTTTGATAGATAGACTAATCCTGTAAATTGCAGGAGAATTGTTATTACGGGAATTATAGTTGAATATTACTGATGAGTTTTTTTAATTCCAAGCAAATAAATTTAAAACGCCCTGTTTCAGGAGTGATTTTCTGTTTGCTTTTTTTTATCCCCCTTTTTGAAATTCAGGCCCAAAGCGAATTTACGGAATTGATTTTCAGAGCAGCACCTGAAAACAAAAAAGCCAAGTACATCCTCACCGGGGAAATAAGGGATGAAAACAACTTAGAAATACTTCCGGGCGTTGCCATTCATGTCGATGGATTTTTCACCGGGATCAATTCAGACAATAACGGTCAGTATTTCATTTTATTGGATTCAGGCCGACACCGTATTGTTTTCAGACAATTTGGAAAAAAAGCAAACTTTTACCAGGTAGATTTATATGGGAACGGGGTTTTGAATTTACAGCTTGGTGGCCTTCAGTTTGAGTTGGAAATGTTTACCCTGCGGTCTGAAGAAAAAGAAAGGGTAGTCAAAAGCCCAATTACAGGGGTTACCAAAATGAATATTGATGAAATCAAAATGGTACCTGCACTGATGGGAGAACCTGATGTATTCAATGTACTCCAATCCATGCCCGGGGTGACTTCAGTCGGTGAAGGATCTTCCGGATTGAATATCCGGGGCGGACAAGCAGATCAAAACCTCATATTGATGAATGAAACCATTATATTAAGCAACAGTCATGCTTTGGGTTTTTTGTCTTCATTCAATGGTGATGCGCTTCAGAATTTCAGTTTGTACAAAGGGGCCGTTCCAAGTTATTTTGGAGGAAGGAGTTCTTCCGCTTTGAATATTGAGATGAGAAAAGGGGACAAAGAGAAATGGTTATACTCAGGATCTTTAGGCACGGCAGTTAGCAAATTGATGGTTGAAGGACCAATAAAACCAGGAAAAACAGGATTGATAGCTGCTGTACGGAATTCAAATGCAAATTGGATGTTGAACAGGGTTGATGAAATCGATGTGCAAAAAAGTCAAGTCCGGTTTCACGATATATACTTGGGTTTGGACCATAAGTTTTCTGATAAAAACAGCCTCGAGTTTAATCTATTGAATACCGGCGATTACTTCCGGTTTTCTGATCAGTTTGGTTTTGAATGGAATAATTTAGTAACCTCCCTTACCAGCAGAAACCTTTTGAATGAAAATTTATCATTGGTTGGAATGGCTGCTTACGGCACATTTAACAATGGTTTTTTTGAACCTTCAGGGACAGACCCTTTCAGGATAGATAACGGACTAGATTATTTTCAGGGCAAAATCTCGGGACTTTGGACCATGAAAAAAATAGATTTAACCTTTGGTGCAGAAGCTGTGCAATACCAAATGAAACCCGAAAGATTGAGTCCAAATAATCCGGAATCAGGAATCATTCCAGAGGAGGTTTCTAAACAAAGGGGATTGGAATTTGCTCCCTTTATCTCAGCCGATTGGAACCCATCTGAGCAGATTTCAATTTCAGCCGGACTCAGATTTTCCAATTATCATCAATTTGGCCCCGATTCAGTTTTTAGATATGAAGAAGGGCTTCCCATTTCAAGACTTACCATCAAGGATGTGGACTTTGTAGAAAGTGGTAAAATTGTAAGCTACAATGGATTTGAACCGCGTGTTTCATTTAGATGGACTTTTGATGAAGTCCATACCATTAAGGGGGGATATTCAGTAATGAACCAATACCTACAGACGATTTCAAATGCTACCGGTCCTTCTCCCATCGATCTATGGCAGCTGAGTACCACCTACATCCTACCTCAGCGATCCCATAACTTTTCTTTAGGCTATTTTAGAAATTTCAAAGAAAACGAATGGTCCACTTCTATAGATGGATTTTACAGGAATACTGCCAACCAATTGGAATACAGGGATTTTGCCGATTTATTCCTAAATCAACATCTTGAAACAGAACTGATTCAAGGTGAAGGCTTAGCATATGGAGCCGAATTTATGCTGCAGAAAAATACGGGCGGCATTACCGGTTGGCTGGCTTATACCTATAGCAGGTCTTTGATCAGGACAACTTCAGGATTCAGTGAAATCCAGATAAATCGGGGAAATTGGTTTCCTACAAACTTTGACAAACCTCACATTATTTCAATGGTCAGCAATTTTCATCTAGGAAATTCCAGAACTTTCAACACAAATGTAAATTTCAGTACAGGTAGACCAGTTACAGGCCTTAATTCGAATTACTCTTTAGGAGGTATTTTTGTACCCAATTTCGGAGATCGTAACCAGTTCCGTATTCCCAACTACTTCAGAATTGATATATCCTATTTGACAAACGGGTTTATCCGCAAGTGGGACGATAAAATAAATTTCAGCATTTATAATTTGACTGGTAGACGGAATGCCTATTCTGTGTTCTTTCAAAGAGAAGGCAGGGTCCCCAGACTGGTACCCTATCAGATATCTATTTTAGGGGCGGCATTCCCTTCCATCACTTATACTGTTTTTTTCAGCAAATGATAAATAAAGCTAAGAAATTGAATCGTTTATTTAAAACTCTAACCCTATGTATTTTGCTACCTGTATCCTGTATAGATAGACTGGACTTTTTAGGAGAAACCAATGAAGGTCAATTGGTAATTTACGGACTGTTCACCGACAGTGATGAGAGACATTTGGTCAATGTCAGCAGAACTGCGGAATTTGGTTTGCCTCCAAAGGGAGTTTCCAATGCACAGGTGACCTTACTTACTGAGTCCGGAGCCAGGATTCCCTATTTCAACGCCGGTAATGGCAACTATGAGTTATGGGGAATTCAGGCAGAAGCAGAGGAAAGTTATGCATTAGAAGTTGTTTTGGATGAAAATACTTACCGGTCGAAATTTGAAAAAGTTCCTGTCTACTCGGCAGAAGATAGATTAAGTTTTGCTTTTTCAACTGAACCCTTAACCAATAATTCCAATACACCTGTTTTTTCCTTCTTTGCTGAATCCATTTTACCGGAAGTTCTAGACCCTATATACCTTAGATGGCAGGCAGAAGAGACATATTTGTGGACCAGAATTTGGCTTCCTTGTACCGGTCTATGTCCACCTCCTCCTCCACATTGCTTTATTTCAGATATCATTGAACCCAACCGGATTAATTTATTTGATGCATCAGGAACAAAAACCAGAAGTACAGCATTTACTCTTGGTCGGCGATTGGTGGACAATTCGTTTATTTCCACCTTTTATGTAACAGTGAGGCAGCTCAGCATCAATAAAGAAGCATATGAATATTGGCAAAAAATCAAAATTGTTGTAAATAACCAAGGCTCACTTTTTGATATTCCGCCTGCGCCTGTTTTTGGGAATATTTCAAATATGGATGATGCTGATGAAATTATCCTGGGTTATTTTGAAATTGCAAAAACCAAAATCTCCAGAATCAAAGTAACATCTGCTGATGTTCCGTTTTTTTTAAATAGACCATGTGAATATATTGTTGGCAAACCCGCAGAAAATTATTCCCCAGAATGTATCAAATGTGAGGAAAGGGCTTTGGGAAAAAGATGGACTACCGAAGCACCTGAATGGTGGAATAGGGACTGAACTGACAATACATCATTAAACCCGACAACTTAGTAGGGATTTCATCTACCTCCTGTCATAAAATCTGTCAGACTGACACAGAAAATGATCGATATCACGTTGGCACAACCCTTGTCAATATGGAGATTGTAATTCAAAATTTGTAACCAATAAACGAAAATATATAATCATGGGAAAAATCATAGGTATAGACTTAGGTACTACCAACTCATGCGTTGCCGTAATGGAAGGCAGTGAACCAGTAGTCATCCAAAACAGCGAAGGAAGAAGAACCACTCCTTCTATTGTAGCGTTTTTGGACAATGGAAACGGTGAAAGGAAAGTAGGTGACCCTGCAAAGCGTCAGGCTATCACCAATCCTGCAAATACTGTTTCTTCAGTCAAAAGATTCATGGGTAAAAAGTTCTCTGAAGTTTCTTCAGAAAAAAAACATGCCTCTTACAAAGTAGAACAAGGGCCAAACGATACAGTGACCATCAAAATTGGTGACAGGGCCTACACCCCTCAGGAACTTTCCGCTATGATTCTTCAGAAAATGAAGAGTACAGCTGAGGATTTCTTGGGTCAAACGGTAACCGAAGCTGTTATTACTGTACCTGCATACTTCAATGATGCCGAGCGCCAAGCCACAAAAGAGGCCGGACAGATTGCAGGTTTGGAAGTGAAAAGAATCATCAACGAGCCTACCGCAGCTGCCTTGGCTTATGGTATGGACAAGAAAAACAAAGACATGAAAATCGCAGTGTATGACCTCGGTGGTGGTACATTTGACGTTTCTGTCCTTGAATTGGGCGATGGTGTATTTGAGGTAAAATCCACCAATGGTGATGTTCACTTGGGTGGTGATGACTTTGATCAGAAAATAATCAATTGGCTTGCAGATGAATTTAAATCCGAAGAACAAATCGATCTAAGGCAAGACCCAATGGCTCTTCAGCGATTGAAAGAAGCCGCTGAAAAAGCTAAAATTGAATTGTCAAGTTCCAGTTCTACTGAAATCAACCTTCCTTATATCACTGCAACACAAACAGGTCCAAAGCACTTGGTGAGAACCTTGAGCAGAGCCAAGTTTGAGCAATTGTCAGAAGATTTGGTAAAAAGATCTATGGATCCCTGCAAAAAGGCACTACAAGACGCCGGATTGTCCCCGTCAGATATCGATGAGGTTATCTTGGTAGGTGGCTCCACTAGAATTCCAAAAATCCAGGAAGAAGTTGAAAAATTCTTCGGTAAGAAGCCTTCAAAAGGTGTTAACCCTGACGAGGTAGTAGCCATTGGTGCAGCTATCCAAGGCGGCGTTTTGACCGGAGAAGTGAAAGATGTGTTGTTACTTGATGTAACGCCACTATCTCTAGGTATCGAAACAATGGGCGGTGTTTTCACCAAATTGATCGAGTCCAATACAACTATTCCAAGTAAGAAATCAGAAGTTTTCTCTACTGCTGCGGACAATCAGCCTGCGGTTGATATCCACGTATTACAGGGAGAAAGACCTTTGGCCAAGGACAACAGGTCAATAGGAAGATTCCAACTGAGCGATATTCCACCTGCACAGAGAGGAGTTCCACAGATTGAGGTGACGTTCGATATTGATGCAAATGGTATCCTCAATGTATCTGCCAAGGATAAAGGAACCGGTAAAGAGCAGAAAATCAAGATTGAAGCTTCCTCAGGTTTGTCTCAGGACGATATCGAAAGAATGAAAAAAGAAGCCGAGGCTAATGCCGTTTCTGATAAAGCCGAAAAAGAGAAGATCGAAAAGTTTAACCAAGCGGATAGTCTTGTTTTCCAAACTGAAAAGCAACTGAAAGAATATGGTGACAAACTTTCCGATTCCAATAAAGCGAATATTTCATCTGCTTTGGAAACTTTGAAAAAAGCACATCAGTCTCAGGATCTGACAGGTATTGATGCCGCTATGGAAAGTCTGAACAAGGCATGGGAAGCTGCTTCCCAGGAAATGTACAGTTCTACTCAAGGAGCTCAGCCAGGACCTGACGCTGGAGCTAGTGCAGATGCAGGATCATCAGCTGAAGCGGGTGATGGTGTCTCCGATGTAGATTACGAAGAAGTGTCCGAGGACAAAAAATAAACAAATTAAATTTCTAAAAAGATGGCATCTGTATCTGATATGGATGCCTCTTTTTTTTAGACGTGAGACTGGAGACATGAGATTTGAGACTAGGTTTGAGTTAAAAAAAAGTAATTTAAAACCTCAAAGTTTTTGAGGAATAATAGTGAAAAAGATTTTGCAATGAAAATCACCTAATCTAATTTCTTTATTGCCTGATACCAAGTAACTCTCAATCGATCCCAAACTTTGTCTTGTATCTTACATCTTGAGTCTCACGTCTCAAATCTAAAATCAAAATGAAACTCACTCCCGACAATAAACTGAAGAAACTCATCATAGTTGGTGACCGTGTTTTGATCAAACTCAGAAAGGCGGATGAAAAAACAGCTACCGGCTTATATCTACCTCCTGGAGTTCAGGAGAAAGAAAAAGTACAGCAAGGCTACATCATCAAAACAGGTCCTGGATATCCCATCCCTTCTCCTATGGAAGACAACGAACCATGGAAAGATAGAGATGAGAACATAAAGTATATTCCTCTCCAAGCCAAAGAAGGTGATCTTGCCATTTTTCTATTAAATGGATCTTATGAAGTGATTTATGAGGGGGAAAAATATTTTATTGTTCCTCAACATTCAATTTTGATGTTGGAAAGAGAGGAGGAATTGTAATAAGAGGCCGAATCATAAAGCAATTGAAGCTAATCAGGATTAATGACCATTGATTCAGATACCAATCAAAATAAAAAAGAGGCTGTCCTGATTTATGGGACAGCCTCTTTTTTATTGTCTTTTGAATAACTATAAAATGACCTTTGTCTCCTTACCTGCAATTATTTGGAATGATTTATATCGGAGAAAATTATCCTCTCCATAAGCATAAGATATTACATAGGTATCGGGCAACAAATCTTCTATGATAAGTTCATTCCCGGTATTTCCCGATCGCACGCCTGAACCAAGTGGAAAATGAAAACGGTTTTCCATAAAAAACACGTCTGCGGTACCTATTACGAAGGGTTTATTATTTGACATTGGGTCTGTGTTGAGTTTCACTGAACCTGAAACAGGCATATCGTCAAAATCTGTGCATGAAATAAATAAAAACAAGGTCAAGATTAAGAATATTGAATATTTCATTTTAGAATAAATAAGGTCAATAACTAAACGTCACGTAATGTAAAGAAAGTTGTTTCTACAAACTAAAAAACCCCTCTAATACAGGCGTTTTTATATTACCGGTAAATTATGAAATACATCACTTTGCTGAAGGGTTATATTTGATTATTAAAAGTAAAAAATCAGGCTTATTCGCTAATATCTTCCACGGCAAAATAATCGCAAAATGAACTCAGGTCATCATTGCAAATTAAGCTAAGGCCACAAATAAATATATAGCTACTCTTAATTCAGAGAATCCAATTAAAATAAGGCCAATTTTTGATTTAAGGCTATTTTGTGGTCAGTGTGGCATACTCTTTTGCAAAATAGCTCAATATCACATTGGCTCCTGCTCGTTTTATACTCAACAATGATTCCAACATGGCTCTTTCTCCATCGATCCAGCCTTTTTGGGCGGCGGCTTTGATCATGGAATACTCACCACTGACATTATAGGCTGCAATAGGGAGGTTAGAATTGTCTTTTAACAACCTTATCACATCCAAATAAGCCAAAGCAGGTTTCACCATCAAAAAATCTGCACCTTCTTCTGTATCCAAGTCGGCTTCTATCAAGGCCTCATTGTAATTGGCAGGGTCCATTTGATAAGTTTTCTTATCTCCCATCTTCGGGGCAGAATCCAATGCATCACGGAACGGACCATAAAAAGCCGAAGCATACTTCGCAGTATAGGACATAATGGATACATTGGTAAATCCATGATCATCCAACATACTGCGGATAAAACCAACTCTACCATCCATCATGTCAGAGGGACCTAGTATATCCGCCCCTGCCCTTGCCTGTGCCAAAGACATCTTTGCCAAAATCTCCAAAGTCTCATCATTGAGGATTTTTCCATTTTCCACCAAACCATCATGACCATCCGAACTATACGGATCCATAGCAACATCAGTCATCAACACTATTTCCGGAAAGGTAGTTTTGATTTTATGGATAGCCTTAAGGTAAAAAGTATCAGGATTATGGCTTTCGGAAGCAAATTTATCTTTTTTACTTTCCGGATATGCCGGAAAAATATCATATGCCATTATGCCTAATGTTATGCATGCTGCTATTTCTTCCAACATCAGATCTAGGGAATATCTGAAAATACCCGGCATAGAAGCAACCTCAACTTTTTGGTTGATCCCGTCAATCAAAAACATAGGGAATATAAAATCCTTGATAGAAAGTCTCGTTTCTTCCACCATATTCCTGATGACTTGGGATTTTCTGTTTCTTCTGGGTCTTCTGAGCATGATTAATTTATTTTTACAAAGATAAGGCTATACTTTAAGGGAATTTAATATTGAACCCAAACAGGTCAGATTTTTCTTTTGATTTCTTTTTTGATAAAACTTTCAATCCGTTGAATATTATACTTGGATCCTCCAACAAAAACTTCTTTGACACTACCGTCTTTCTTAACCAAAATATGTAAAGGTATTGCCCTGCCCTGATATTCTTGGTCCAATTTCATCAAAGCTTCCAACGCTTCAAAATTTTCAAAACTTTTCTCAAAATTGAATTCAAATGAAGGTCTTCTTGTCCGAAATTTTTCAAAATCAGCTTTACTTTCATCAGAGAATGCCAGAAAACGGACATTTTGATCCTGGTATTTATCTACTAATTCATTCAATTCGGGGATTTCCTGAATACAAGGGCCGCACCAGGTAGCCCATAAATTGATTACCAAAATATCATCTTCCAGTAAAGGGGAAATTTCATCTTCATCTATAAAACCATTTAGATAATCCCGGAAACTTTCAACGGGAGGGGAGAAAAATTTTTTATTTTCACCTAAATCAAATGGACTTAAATGTACCTTACAAAACAAGAAAAGGGTAAAGGAAAAACAAAAAAGGATTTTCATAAAAGGTAGGGTAAGTTTTGAAGAATCGGGTTACAATATTTGATATATTTTCTTTCTTAACGGTAAAAGATTGTGATGATTTAAAAGATTGTTAATAAAGAATTTAAATGTCAGAATAAAATGAATCTGTCTTAAAGAGGAGCAATAGCAAAATACCAATAATTATCTTAAATGATTTCATAATATTGAACAAAATGAAATAAATATTCATCCCTATCGGAGGAATCAAAAGAATTGGTAATTCTCAATTTAATAAATTCAATACCTTTTCCACATCCACCTCTCTGAAATCTTCAATATATAAATCACAGCGAGGCAATTCCAATTTGCTATGGGAAGATAGAACTCCGACCACCTTCATTCCGGCATTCTTGGCCGCTGTTACTCCGGAAAAAGAATCTTCGAAAACCACACAGAGGTCAGGTTCAATTTGAAGATTTGCCGATGACTTCAAATAAACCTGCGGGTCGGGCTTGTGTTTGGTCACATCCTCGCTCGCCAACACGGATTCCATATGATCAAACAAAGATAAAGTTCCTGCTATCAGTTCCAGATTGGCATAAGGTGCGGAAGTAGCCACCCCAGTCAGAAACTTATTGGTTTTCAATTGATGGAAAAACTCCAAAAAACCATTTATAGGATTTATTTTATCTCTATAAATCTCCCTGAAAAGACTTTCCTTTTCATACTCAAGTTCCAAGAGTTCATTTCCGGAGATGGTCCTGCCAAAAAAATGACTCATAATATATGAATTGCTTTTGCCATACATATGCAGGGCAAACTCATCTTCAGTAGGATACATATTCCTTTTGGCAAAAAATTCTTTGAACGCCATAGAATGGAAAGGATTGGTATGACATATTACGCCATCCATATCGAAAATAACCGCTTTTTTCATGGATAAATAGGTTCTTTGATTTGGTAAAGCTAACGAAAAAAGAAAACATGACTTGTATTACCGAAAACTACAGGTATGTCATCTTTTGTCTCTTTAAATATTTTTCAATTATTATGAAAAACCCTCCAAGATCTCAAATATCATGGAGGGTTTTTCTAGAAACATTCAGGTTCCGATCTTAGAAAACATCCATAAATATCCATTATCCATAAATATCTGTTAATAATATTTCTACTTTATATCTATTGTATTTCTGAAATATTTCTTGAAATCACTTTTCAAACTCCCTGACCACTTTCTCAATGATATCACAACATTCATGCAATTGGTCCTCAGTCATTACCAAAGGAGGTGCAAAGCGGATGATATTGCCATGGGTAGGCTTGGCTAATAGGCCATTATCCTTCAGTGCTACACACATATCCCAAGCTGTAGATCCTTTTTCTGTGTCGTTGACCACAACAGCATTAAGTAAACCTTTTCCACGCACAAGCTTGAGGATTTTATATTTGTCAACCAATTTCTGCATCCTGACCCGGAAGAGTTTTCCCAATTTCCTGGCATTCAGGGCTAGTTTCTCATCTCTGACAACTTCCAAGGCAGTCATCGCCACCTTTGCCCCTAAAGGATTACCCCCAAAGGTCGACCCATGCTGACCAGGTTTGATCACGTTCATGATATGATCATCTGCCAACACTGCCGATACGGGATAAAATCCCCCGGAAATCGCCTTTCCCAATATCAACATATCCGGTTTGGTGTAGGTATCCTGCTTTTCACAATGCCCCTCACAGGTACAATTGCCACAAACTGCCAACAATGAACCTGTACGCGCAATACCTGTCTGAATCTCATCTGCTATAAACAAAACATTTTTTGATTTGCACACTTCAGACACTTTTCTCAAATAATCATCAGCCGGTGTATATACCCCTGCTTCTCCCTGAATGGGCTCAACTAAAAATGCAACCACACTTTCCTCTTCCAAGGCTTCCTCCAATGCTTTGATATTATCATAAGGGATTTTGATAAAGCCCGGTGTATAAGGACCAAAATTTTTCTTGGCATTTTCATCACTTGAAAATGAAATTATTGTTGAGGTTCTTCCATGAAAGTTGTTCTCAGCTACTACAATTTTGGCTTTGTTTTCATCCACTCCTTTGACTTCATAGCCCCATTTCCTGGCTATCTTAATAGCAGTCTCCACACCTTCCGCCCCGGTATTCATCGGCAATACTTTGTCAAAACTAAAATACTCAGTTATGTATTTCTCGAATGGTCCCAATATATCATTATGAAATGCTCTCGAAGTCAGTGTCAATGTCCCTGCTTGCTCGATCAAAGCATTTTTTATCCTTGGATGGCAATGGCCTTGGTTGACAGCAGAATAGGCGGAAAGAAAGTCATAATACTTCTTCCCCTCCACATCCCACAAGAAAACACCTTCACCTTTTGACAACACAACCGGTAAGGGATGATAATTATGAGCACCATACTTGTCTTCCAGTGCAATTGCCTGCTTACTTGAGTTTATTGTTTCTATCATAAAATTTGTAATTTCGTTGCCCCGTCCAGGATAGATTTAACCGTATAAATCACTTTCGGCAAATATAGTAAATGCCTTTAGGATATAAGAATGAATTCTAAAAAGAAGACAACAGCACCAATGTCACTCATCCCAGGAGACTATTATATCAATGATAATGGTCTTATGGTTTTCACCGCCCAATACCACTTAAGAAGGGGGTATTGTTGTGATAGCGGCTGCAAACATTGTCCCTATAAAGAAAAAAAGTGAGTTGTTGGGTTTGACTTTTTTTTCTTTTGGAACTAAGGGAGAAATCTATCCAACCTTAATGGTTACAGACCTCTCTTGCCTACCAATGAAATAAATGTAAAATACCCCTCGGCAAGCTCGGGGACCGGATAATTCGGTTAAAAAGAGTGGAA
>CAZLJT010000051.1:0-17749 GCA_964559905.1 uncultured Aquiflexum sp. | reverse complement strand
GAAAGATTGAAAAACTGACACCTATAGAATATGAATTAATGGAAGGAAACTTTTTCCATTTTCACGAAACAGGACAGGTTGCAGTGACAGGAGAGTATCACTTTGGTGAAAAGGTAGGACTATGGACGGAATACTGGAATACAAAAAACAATAAAACCATCCGAAAAAGAGAAATACAATATCAAGAGATACCATTCAGCAAAGATTTCAGACCCTACATAAGAGCAGA
This sequence comes from uncultured Aquiflexum sp., assembly GCA_964559905.1. GTDB lineage: Bacteria > Bacteroidota > Bacteroidia > Cytophagales > Cyclobacteriaceae > Aquiflexum. The sequence continues at coordinate 17,520 of CAZLJT010000051.1, read as the reverse complement.
ATGGGATAAAGAAGGAAATCTGGTCTACAGGAAAGAAGGTCTAGGTTCCAATTAAAATCTATTTACCCTATAATTTTTATAGGTAATTATTGTTTTCTTCATTTCATTCTTATATTTGTCATGCTAATTATTGGTATGACACAAGAACAATTCAGTAAATACTCATTCCTTCTTGATCGAACTGCAAGACGCGTGAAACAGTACGCCCAACAAAAGTTTAAACTTGGAGATTTTGATATTACTGTGGATCAATGGTTGATTTTGAAGAATCTTTCAGAGAATGACCTTCTGAGTCAAACAGAATTGGCCCAAATGGTATTTAAAGATCAACCTACGCTTACCAGAATCATCGACATATTGGTCAAAAAAGGATTTGTTCAAAGAGTACCTCATCCTTTGGACAGAAGAAGTTTCCAATTGCTGTTGACCAATGAAGGTCAGTCAAAAGTAAACGAACTAAAGCCACAGATTGCTTCTATCAGGGAGAAAGCTTGGGAAAATCTCAATAAATCAGATTTTGAAGAATTCAAAAGGATTTTGAATACCATTTACAACAATCTTGAATAGATTTGTTGCTGAATAATAAAAATAGTTGCTATACTAATTATATTTGCACGAACATTTAAACCTTTCATCGGTTAACCAATAAATATTTACATCATGATTACTACAGACATTTGTATCATTGGAGCAGGACCTGTGGGTTTATTTGCGGTTTTTGAAGCTGGATTGTTAAAGATGAGATGCCATCTTATTGATTACCTTCCTCAGGTTGGTGGGCAATTATCCGAGATTTATCCGCAAAAACCCATTTATGATATTCCTGGCTATCCTGAAATCAAAGCACAGGAATTGGTAGACAATCTGATGAAGCAAATCAAACCTTTTAAGCCCACATTTTCTTTGGGGGAAAGAGTGGATCATCTTTCAAAGCAAACCGATGGATCTTATATAGTGACTACAAATGACAAAACTAAAGTACATGCACAAGTCATTGTAATCGCAGGGGGTTTGGGGGTTTTTGAACCAAGAAAACCGGTTTTGGAAAACTTGGATCATTTTGAAGGAAACGGCGTAACCTACATGGTGAAAAATCCTGAAACTTTCCGAAACAAAAAAGTGATTTTAGCCGGAGGAGGTGATTCTGCCTTGGATTGGGCGATTTATCTTTCAGATGTAGCTGAGAGAGTTACTTTAGTGCATAGAAACGAAACATTCAGAGGTGCTCCGGATTCTGCCGCCAAAGTTTATGATCTGGCCAATAATGGCAAAATTGATTTGATCCTTTCTGCTAACCTCAAAGAACTTGGAGGCAACGGAAAGTTAAAAAGTGTTACCCTTGAAGGAAAAAGCAAGGAAGAAATCACTATAGACACAGATTATCTTATTCCACTTTTTGGATTGAGTCCAAAATTGGGTCCAATTGCGGATTGGGGATTGAATATTGACAAAAATGCCATTGAAGTTGATACAAGAGATTATTCTACAGGAGTTGAAAGGATTTTTGCCATCGGTGATATCAATACTTACCCAGGAAAATTAAAACTCATTCTTTGCGGATTTCATGAAGCGGCCATTATGATGCATGCTGCTTTCAAATTTGTCTACCCTGATCAAAAATTAAGTTTTAAATACACTACAGTTAACGGCGTTAATTCATTTTAATTCTATTATTGCTCATGGTAAAATTTACTGTAGAAGATCACGAAGGCACCCGAAAGGAAATTGAAGCTCCCGATGATATGGGGTTGAGCCTAATGGAAATATTGAAAGCATACGAATATCCTATATTAGCTACCTGTGGTGGAATGGCGCTATGTGCTACCTGTCATGTGCAAGTCATTGAAGGGGAAGATGAACTAGGTTCAGCGACAGATGCAGAACTGGATCAGTTAGAGAACCTACCTGAGTATTTCCCTACTAGCAGATTAGCATGCCAAGTTCGAATCAGTCCATTGTTGGAAGGATCGATTATCAAACTCAGAGGAGAAGATAATTAAATACAAATATGTTTTTCCGCGGGAGAAAAAATGGCAAGGCCCATGCTTTCTTGTGCGGCTTTTTCTCTTAAAGCACTATACCTACAGAAAGTTCCAATTCAACCACTTGTCCAACAATCTCTTGTATTTCATTTTTCACCATATTTAGCTCCTCAAAATCTAGTGGTTTTTCTGAAATTATAGTGATAGAAATCCGCATGGGCTGCATTCTGATCACTCTCACATCACGAAATTTACCTTGTGGAATTTCAGCTTCGCTCAAGCGCTGAATGATTTTATTTTCCTTGACCATCTTGGAAAATCCAAATCCCAAAGGTGCGCTTATTAGGGCAACAAAAAATAAAGAAATCAGCAAGCCCTTTCTGGCCAACTTGAAAGGACTGAAACCAAGCATTAAAAAGGTCATTGCGGCCGCCAATACCATTCCCGCAAGATTTGTTCCCAACAAAAGCAATGCTCCCCAGAATACAGTCCAATCACCCCAACCCAGACCAATGCCCGATACAGCCAATGGTGGGACCAAAGCAACTGCAATGGCTACGCCTGCCAACGTCTTTGCAATTTCTTTTTTGGCATGTGCATAGGCCCCGGCAACCCCGGAAGTTGCCGCTATCCCTAAATCCAGAAGATTTGGTCGAATTCGAGCCAGAATCTCGCCATTTGCGGAATTAAGAGGTGTCAGCCAAGTGATCAAAATGGCAAAAACATAACTTATAGCCAAGCCAAATGCTATGGTTTTCAGACTTTCCTTAATCAATTTTTCGTCCTGCCTCAATACTCCCATAGAAAGAGATATAATGGGGGACATCAATGGCGCCAAAATCATTGCTCCGATAATAACAGGTGAAGAATCTCCAAAAAGTCCAAAGGTGGCTATAACAGTGGATAAGGACATCAAAACAAGATAACTTTGACTGACCCGGGAGTTTTCCCTCAAAGTACTGAAAAGCCATTTGAATTCCTCTGTTGTAGCATGATTTGTCAATGGCAGATAGCGGTTTAACAGCTCATTCTTTAATTCTCCACTTGGAAGATTTTGCACTTTAAAGACCCTTTTCTTTTCAACATCCTTTTTGGTTTCCAACAAACTCCCCGGAACAATTGCCAAGGCTTTGGGAAGGGATTCAAGTAGGATTTCTTTTGCACTCAATAAAATCTCGTCCACGGCAAAGCTCACAGATTTCTCACTACTGATTTTGATTTTATCTGTTTTGATGTGAGCCACATAATCTGGCAGGGTACTTCTGGATTTAGACTTTAAAATACTAAAAAAACCGAATTTGATGATTTCCCAGATACTTTTGGGTGCCAAAACCAAACAGTGCATCAAACCATCATTGGGATTGGAATCCTCTATAATCCGCCGGGATAAAATGGAACTTTTACCATGAAGCACAATCACCATACCCAAAGCTGCTGTTTCTAGGGATTTTGCTTTATCTTCCTCTGAACCAGTACTCCAACAAATGGTATAGGGATGTAGTTTTACTTTTCTGAATGAACCAAAAAAATTTTTAATCCTCCCCTTTAATTTGGCAAAAAAACCTGTTTTTACACCCGAGCCATACATCAGACTAAAAGTGTTACCGATAATTAATTTATTTAAAACCGGTTTACCATTTGCCAAAAGCACATCTACTTCCAATAATTCATCAGTTTGAAGAATATTATCCACAGCTACTTCAAGATTGGAAGAAATTCCAAAGCCCTGCCTACCTTCTTTCATATCAGGGTGAGGAAGAAAACCGATTTTCCAATGGTTTTCTATAATCTCATCAAGAAATTCACGAAGTTGATCATCTGACAAATAACAAACTAAAAAATCAGTCTCTGTGAATTTAAAATTCCTAAAATCTTTAAAGGCAATCTTGATTTTTATGTTATTCTCAAAAAGTGGCAAAATCTTTTCATCAACTTCCTCCTCCCTGTTTTGATCAAAAATAAGTGTGATAGATTTCATATTTTACCGTCAAAAATGGATTACTTCAGACTTCCCATCAATTTTTCCAAAATCTCAATTGCTGCCTTTGGCAATACGGTCCCTGGGCCAAAGACTGCCGCTACTCCGGAATCATAGAGAAATTGATAATCTTTTGGAGGAATGACCCCTCCGGCAATTACCATAATATCTTCTCTTCCGAGCTTTTTCAGTTCGGCGATCAATGCCGGTACCAATGTCTTATGCCCTGCAGCTAAAGATGAGGCCCCTACTATGTGAACATCATTTTCTATAGCCTGCATAGCCACTTCTTCAGGAGTCTGGAACAATGGGCCAATATCCACATCAAAACCTAAATCAGCAAAGCCTGTAGCGATCACTTTTGCTCCTCTATCGTGACCATCTTGCCCCATTTTGGCCACCATGATTCTAGGTCTCCTTCCTTCAACTGTTGCAAATTCATCAGCTAGTATTTTTGCTTCCTTAAAATTGACATCGTCTTGGGCCTCTCTGGAATATACCCCCGATATTGAATTCACAGTAGCTTTGTGTCTTCCAAATTCTTTCTCCATGGCATCAGAAATTTCTCCTAAGGTAGCTCTTTTTCGGGCTGCCTCTACGGACAGGGCCAACAAGTTGCCCTTCCCCGATCGGCAGGCTTCACTGATGGATTCCAATGCCCGAATTACAGCATCATGGTCCCTTTCAGCCTTCAATTGCTTCAACTTTTCAATCTGAGATAGCCTCACTGAATTATTATCCACCTCCAAAACATCAAATTCAGAATCCTCATCTGTCTGATACCTGTTTACCCCGACTATCACATCTTTTCCACTGTCAATCCTTGCCTGCTTTCTGGCAGCGGCCTCTTCTATCCGCATTTTGGGAATACCGGCTTCTATAGCTTTCACCATTCCTCCCAACTCCTCCACTTCCTGAATCAAATTCCAGGATTTTTCTACCAACTGATCAGTTAGATATTCTACATAATGTGATCCCCCCCAAGGGTCTACGACTTTGGTGATTCCCGTTTCTTCCATTAGGTAGAGCTGAGTATCCCTCGCTATTCGGGCAGAAAAATCCGTAGGTAAGGCTATTGCTTCATCAAAAGAATTTGTATGCAGGGATTGGGTGTGTCCTAGGACTGCGGCCATTGCTTCGGTTGTTGTTCGAGCCACATTGTTGAAAACATCCTGAGCAGTCAAGGACCAACCGGAGGTCTGACAATGTGTTCTGAGGGTCAAAGATTTGGGATCTTTGGGATTGAACTTATTCACAATCTTCGCCCAAAGAATTCTTCCAGATCTCATTTTTGCGATTTCCATAAAATGGTTCATCCCTATTGCCCAAAAAAAGGAAAGTCTAGGCGCAAAATCATCTATATCCAATCCGGCAGCAATTCCTGTTCTCAAATATTCCAGACCATCAGCAAGGGTATAGGCGAGTTCCAATTCAGCAGTAGCACCTGCCTCATGCATATGGTAGCCCGAAATTGAAATTGAATTGAATTTGGGCATAAACCTGGAAGTATATTCAAAAATATCTGAAATGATTCTCATGGAAGGTTTAGGTGGGTAGATATAGGTATTTCTTACCATAAACTCCTTTAAGATATCATTTTGTATTGTCCCCCTCAGTTGCTCCTGCTTGACTCCCTGTTCTTCGGCTGCTACGATGTAAAATGCCAAAATCGGGATCACCGCGCCATTCATCGTCATGGAAACAGACATTTGGTCCAAAGGAATTTCATCAAATAAAATCTTCATATCCAAAACCGAATCGATGGCAACCCCCGCCTTTCCAACATCTCCGACCACTCTGGGGTGATCAGAATCATAGCCCCTATGTGTTGCCAAATCAAACGCTACCGAAAGCCCTTTTTGTCCTGCCGCAAGGTTTCTCCTATAAAATGCATTGGAATCTTCAGCAGTTGAAAAACCCGCATATTGCCGGATTGTCCATGGCCTAAGGATATACATGGTGCTGTAAGGCCCTCTCAGATAAGGCGGCAAGCCAGCTCCAAATCCAACGTGTTTGATTTTCCCTAACATTTCCCCATCAATAATAGATGGAACTGCTATTTTCTCGGCAGTTTCCCAAAAAGTATCCTCTACTGCTCCTCTTGAAAAGGATCTGTTTTTATATTTGAGTCTGGTCAGATCAGGCCTCATAATTTTTTTAGGTTTTCTATGGACATACTTTCTCTCAATCGTAACAATTGAAAATCTTCTTCTTCGGTAGGCTCAGCTGACTTTTCCATGATCATTTCATCACTTATCAAATATTTGTTTACTCCGATTTTAGTTTTCTCTTGGCTGAGGATCGAATCGATGGATAAGGTTCTTTTTTCTTTTACAAGTTGCTGAATTTGACCGCTCTCATAAAGATCCCACCAGCCTCCCTGACTTTCAATATTTTCCAATTGAGTTTGGACAGCATCAAAAAGCTGGTTGATCAAATTTTCCAAAAAGTAACTTCCCGCTGCGGGATCCAGAACTTTGTCAAAATAACATTCATCTTTGATAATATTGGAAATATTAAGAGCCATCCTTTTGGAAAATGAGTTTCCTTCATTATTTGCAATGTCATGTGGGATGACCTGAAGCGCATTACAGCCGCCTAAAACTGCGGCCATAGATTCTACAGTATTCCGTATCATATTGGAATGGATGTCCATGTTGGTTTTTGTCCAAAAACTTGTTTCTGCGTAAATAAAAATGTCCGTCATGGCAAGTCCCGATCCATATAGTCCTGCCAGTTGATGAAATAGTATCCTCATGCTTTTTAATTTGGCTATCTCCAAAAAATAGTCAGAACCAGTAGCTGTACAAATCATAGTTTTGCCGATAATTTCTTCAGGCGATAAACCCGCTGATGTCAACCCATCCATCAGTTCAATAAAACCAGCCAAGGAAAAAGAAAGCTCCTGAACTGTACTTGCACCGGAATTGTGGTAATGAGAAGAATCAATGGCAAAGGTTTTGAAATTGGGGAAACCGGAAGCTTGACTTAGCAAATTCATTGCCATTCGTATCACCTTATCCTTATCAGATTTTTTGATCAGTACTCTTGTAAAGCCATCCCAGAGAACTCCCCCTTGTAGATGACTTGGATCAATCTGCTTTTTTTCTATCCAAGAAAATAATTCCTTCAAGACAATCGACGGGTCTTCTTGTGGGCAAATAAATATCTGAATGTATTGCAACTCTACTTGTTGAAGCAAAATGTCAAGATCCTCGTCCCCAGATAAATCCAAGCGAAGGGCGTCTGCTCCGTTTTGTAAAGCTTGAAGAATTTCGTCATTCCCCTGTCGTTCATCTGCGGCATCGTTAACAAAAACATTGGACCAGATTCTTGGAGACAAGCCCGGTATTTCCGAATCAGAATTTACAAGATGTCTGAAATCCCTTAGCCAATATGTGTCCTTGGCATCTTCATGATTATAAAAAGGTGAAATCCTAAGGTCATCTCTGGTCTGCGAGACAACTGTTTTTTCGAAGTCTTTACCCTTCAGGTCTTTAATGATTTGCTGGATCCATTCGGCTTTTGATACTGTTGAAAATTCATCAAATAAATTTTCTTTCATGTTTGGGTTTAAATTAGTTTTTTGCAAGAGATTGAATAATCCATAGATCTTGATCAAATGGCATTACGTTTTGTATATTTAATCAAAAATAAGCTTTAGAACTTTCAAAACCGATTATTTTAAACCAATTAAGAAATCTTCCATGGAGAAATTGATAAGGCAGTCTTTTTTATTCCTACTATTTCCATTACTTACTTTTTGTGCGCCACAGTTCAGCAAAACTACCCAAACCACTTATTTTGACATCACCGCAGCAACCGCAATTGACCCAATTTCACAACAGTTTATCATTCCATACAAAACCAAATTGGAAGAACAGATGAATATGGTGATAGGTCAGGCCCCTGAGGCTATTCTTAAAACGGGCACCGGAGAAACACCCTTAGGCAACCTGATTGCTGATTTACAAAAAGAATATGTGGAAGAAAAACTGGGATATAAAATAGATATCTCAGTCATGAATAATGGCGGCATCAGAAATAACTTGCCAGAGGGAAATATTACAATTGGAAATATTTTTGAAATTTCTCCTTTTGAAAATTTTATTTTTATCCTCGAACTCGATGCTTCAGACATTAAAAAACTGGCTGAATATGTCGCTGAAAAGAAAAGTATTGCGATCAGCGGCATGCAGGTGGTAAGCACCGATAATAAATTGTCAAAATATTTTCTCAACGGCGAGCTACCTAAAACCGATAGGAAATATCTTTTGGCAGTCAATGATTACATGGCTGATGGAGGTCAAGGCATGGAATTCCTTAAAGAATTGCCAAGGAAAGCTGAAACAACTGTTTTATTGAGGGATATGTTGGTTGAAGGCATTAAAGAAAGAACAGCAAAAGGAGAAAAAATAACTGCCCGGATTGAAGGGCGTCAAATACACCATTGATATGAGGCGCAGAGAATTCATTAAAAAATCAATTTTGAGTGGGGCTGCTATTTCCATTGGAGGAGATCTCATAGCCGATACTGCAACCATCAAAGAAAAGAGACTAATCATTCTCCACACCAATGATATGCATTCCCGGATAGAACCTTTTCCGGATGATGGTAGCAGGCTGGCCAACCAGGGCGGAATGACCAAACTTAGTTCAGTTATTCAAAAAATCAGATTGGAAGAGGACAATATTTTATTATTGGATTCCGGTGATGTATTCCAGGGAACCCCTTATTTCAATTTTTTTAAAGGGGAAGTGGAATATAAGCTGATGAGCAAAATGGGCTATGATGCCACAACCATTGGCAACCATGAGTTTGATAACGGATTAAAAGGCCTTTATGAACAATTGCCCAATGCTGGCTTTTCCCATATCATTTCGAATTATGATTTTTCGAATACCATTTTAAAAGATGCATTTTTGCCTTATAAAATCTTCAATAAAGGCGGTTTAAAAATAGGTGTATTCGGGTTGGGAATTGAATTAAACGGTTTGGTAGGTGCCAAATCATACGGAAACACAAAATACCTGGATCCTATTCCCGTAGCAAGGGAAATGCTTCAGGAATTACAAAGGAAAAAATGTGATTTGATTATTTGCCTTTCTCACCTTGGTTATTCCTATAAAAGCAATAAAATAGATGATATTAAACTTGCCGCTCAGGTAGAGGGTATCGATTTGATCCTAGGAGGTCATACACATACTTTTTTGGATGAACCTACCCTTGTGAGAAGCAGTGGGGGCTTTGACACTATAGTCCATCAGGTAGGTACTGGCGCTGTTCGTTTAGGTAAGGTAGAATTTGCATTTTCAACAAAAAGTAAAATAAGAAACGTCAGTGCCCGAAGCATTGAGATATATTAAAAAGTCAAGTCAATTTTGATTTTTTATTTAAATATATTTTCCCCAAATTTGAGCCCCCTGAAATTCTTGGGGTGATAAGTCCTGAAATTCCTACCGAAAAGTTATTAAAAGTAATAAATGAGTTCGGAGGCCAATGCAGTTTGGAATGAATGTTTGCGTGTAATTGAACAGCACGTTAATGAGCAAAGTTATTCTACTTGGTTCAAACCAGTTAATCCTGTCAGGTTGGAAGGTAGCAGCCTCACTATACAAGTTCCGAGTCAATTTTTTTATGAGTGGTTGGAAGATAACTACGTACAGGTACTCAAGTTAGCCATCAAATCAGTTTTAGGCCCCAGCGGGAAATTGGAGTACGCAGTGGTTGTGGATAAGGGAAATTCACAAAACCAACCTTACGTGGTAAGTTTTCCACAAGGAAATAACCCAAGTTCTCCAAAAAAGAACCTCAATGAATCTACTGAAAACAAAAGCCCTTTCTATCTTAAGTCTTTGGACAACGATATGCTTTTGCAATCCAATCTGAACGCCATTTATACTTTTAATACCTACATAGAAGGGGATTGCAATAGATTGGCAAGATCAGCAGGATTTGCTGTAGCCACCAAGCCCGGAATCACTTCATTTAATCCCTTAATGGTATATGGTGGTGTTGGTCTTGGAAAAACACATCTTGTCCAGGCTATTGGTAACGAAATCAAAAACGGCCCTGAGGATAAATTTGTACTCTATGTCTCCTCTGAAAAATTTGTCAATCAATTTATGGATTCCATCAAAGATGGTAACGTAAAGAGTTTTACAAATTTTTATATGCAGGTAGATGTGTTGATTATTGATGATATACAGTTTTTGGCAGGAAAAGACAGAACCCAAGAAATGTTTTTTCACATTTTCAATCATCTCCATCAAAATAAAAAGCAAATAATAATGACCTCGGATTGTCCTCCCAAAGATTTGAAAGGACTCGAAGAGAGGTTATTGTCAAGATTCAAATGGGGTCTCACAGCAGACCTTCAGATGCCTGACTTTGAAACAAGGGTTGCCATCATCAAAAGAAAAATGCAGTCAGAGGGGATATATATCCCTAATGATGTGATAGAATATTTGGCCTATACCATTGATACCAATGTAAGGGAACTCGAAGGAGTTATGATTTCCCTGCTTGCCCATGCTTCACTGAACCGGGTTGATATTGATTTGGCTTTAGCCAAGGCTATCATGAAAAATATCGTCAAAGATATTGAGACTGAAGTAGGTATAGATTTTATTCAAAAAACAGTTTCAGAATATTTTGATATCAAAATTGAAGATCTTAAAGCAAAAACCAGAAAAAAAGAAATTGTCACAGCCCGTCAAGTAGCAATGTATTTCGCAAAAGAATTCACCAATCATTCCCTCAAATCCATTGGCTATCATTTTGGTGGAAGAGACCACAGCACAGTAATACACGCGGTACAGACAGTCAATGATTTTATGGAGACAGATACTGCTTTTAGAAACTCGGTAAATGACCTGAAGAAGAAATTCAAAATGCGGTCCTACTGACCTATATTTTTTACTTATATAAATTCAAAATACCTGTTAATTCCTCTTTTGGAAATTTGATTTCAGTACTACCCATGACATATGGGCCAATCTCATATGGATTATAATAAAATACTATAGTATCCACTTCATAGCCTATAGCCTTAGGTAAGAAAAATATCGAATCCTTTTCCAGAAAAAACTTACTTGTTTCCTTCAGAGATACCCCCTCTTCTATTTCGTGCATCTCCCTGAATTTGGATTCTAACAAATGAAGTAAGTCGGATTTATCCAAAATCAAAGACTCATTATCCAACACCTGATCTTCGATTTTATCAAAATTAAGGTATTGCCTGTGATTATTGGGATGAGCACCTCCGGTATAGGAGTAAGTTTCGAATTCAATTGATATCAGTTGTAAATTTTGAAAAATAACCTTGACAGCTACCTCTATTTCCCATTCTTGATTTGATTGAAACACATCTATAAATTCAATAGAGGAATCTAAAAAATTCGTGGCTGCTTCTTCAATATTCAAGGATTTAATTTCTTCATTGACCTCTATCAGTTTAATGATCTGCTCTTCAATAAGATTGTTCAAAATGGATGAAGTTTGATTTTCTTGGGTGAAAACCGGAAATTCTATATTGACTTTACTACAATTTAATCCTTTACAGGCTTTTTGCTCAAATTCTTTCAGTTCAAACTCCAAACTTATTGGGGCTGAAGGATTACATGAAAATGATGCAATAAACAACACGAGCCAAATCCACTTACTCATTATTGACAGATTATTTTTTGGAAATTCCACCAATAAATGCCTCCACCAATTGCCTGGCTAAACCTATTGGTGATTTATTTCCTGCCTTTATTTGAGGTAGATTCCTGGTGATACTGCTTTTTATTTCTTGATGTTCATAAAACCTGCTTTTCAAAAGATAACCGATATGGTCATGAAGCCAGCCTTCGAGTTGATTGGATCGATTTATTTCAAAATAATTGGTCATTTTCATTTGATCAACAAAGCTTTCAATCATTTGCCAGATTTCAGAAAGACCAATCTGATCAATCGCCGAACAAGTCAATACTTTGGGATTCCAACCGTTTTCCTTTACCGGAAAAAGATGAAGTGCATTGCTATATTCCCTTTTGGCTTTTTTGGCAGCTGCTATATTTTCTCCATCTGCTTTATTGATGACCAATGCATCACACATCTCAATAATACCTTTTTTTATACCCTGCAATTCGTCACCAGCTCCCGCCAACATAAGAAGAAGAAAAAAATCAACCATGCCCTCTACGGCAATTTCGGACTGACCTACGCCCACAGTCTCAATGATTATAATATTAAAACCTGCAGCCTCACAAAGCAACATAGCCTCTCTGGTCCTTGCGCTGACACCTCCCAGTGACACACCTGCTGGACTTGGTCTGATGTATGCCCTTTTATCAGCACTCAGCTTTTCCATTCTGGTCTTATCACCAAGAATACTGCCATGACTTTTTTGACTGGTAGGGTCAATGGTCAGTACAGCAAGTTTATAGCCCTTCTCAACCAACAGTTTCCCAAATCCCTCAATAAATGTACTTTTCCCAACACCTGGGACTCCAGTAATTCCAATTCTTATAGATTTCCCCGAATATGGCAGGATTTTTTCAATAACACACTCTGCCAATGACTGATCTTGCGGAAGAGTACTCTCCACTAATGTTATCCCCCTGCTCAGAATTACCCTATTTCCTGAAAGGATACCCTCTACATAGGCTTCAACAGGTAGTCTGCTTGATATTTTCAATGGATAAAGGTTAAATTGGCCTAACTGAAATGGTTCTCAAAGTTAAAAAATTTATTGAAAGGGATACTTTTTGAATCGAACCTCTCCCATTGCAGTTTTTTCAAACACTGCAATACAGTTTTTTTCATAAATAGATTCGAAAATTGGCTCTGAAACTTGAATGGATTTTGGCGTGAATTCTTTGTCGTCAAAGAAAAATACTTTTGTATTGCCATATTTGGTGTGAGGCATAAAATTACCATAATCTACCATAGTATCCCATATTGAATCTAAGGTATAAACAGTGTAAATTCTTATTACAGGGCCTGTATTGTTCTCATTCCTATAGCTGGCCATCTCAATAAAATCACCTTTAAGATCCCCTATTCCCGGTTGGGTTACCGTATCTACTACTATCAAAACAACTATTAAAATCACTGCTGTTATTATTACGTATAGAAGGTACTTGAATGACATTTTATAAGGGATCTTTAGATATAAAGCCTTAATTTAGTAGAAAAAATTTCAATATGGTTTTCGAATATGTCAAAGCACTTCATATCATTTTTGTAGTTACTTGGTTTGCAGGGCTTTTTTATGTTGTCAGGTTATTTATTTATCAAACAGAGGCCTTGGAAAAACCCGAAGAAGAGAAAAAAATATTGGTTCCCCAACTAAATCTCATGGCAAGAAGACTTTGGTTTGGAATTACTTGGCCATCAGCCATCCTGACCTTGATTTTTGGATTTTGGGTATTATACCTCAGATGGGGATATATGCAATTGGGTTTTATGCACGCCAAATTAGGCTTTGTATTTCTTCTATATGTTTATCACTTTATTTGCCAAAGACAATTTTCTGAACTGCAAAAGGGAATTGCAAAATGGAGCTCAAATCAATTGAGAATTTGGAACGAAGGTGCTACAGTTTTGTTATTTGCTATAGTATTCCTTATTGTTCTTAAAAGCCTAATCAATACCTTTTGGGGAATTATCGGACTTTTGGGACTGAGCGCATTATTGATGCTTGGAATCCAACTTTATAAAAAATCAAGGGTTAAATCTTAGAATAAAGACCAAAAATGAAAAATTCAAATATTCCTGTAATTTTCCTGCTCTCAGCGATATTGTTATGGAATTGTTCTTCCGAAAAATCAAGCGAAGATGAAAATCGACCTCTGCCAATTTTGGGCAATTGGCATATTAATGAGTTTGAAATGGAAGGTAAAACCGTTAAGGATACTGTATATCATAAAATCGCCAATTTTTCATTTATCAATCAAGAGAGCAAAGAAATATCAAATTTGTCGGTAGAAGGGAAAGTGTATGTCGCAGATTTTTTCTTCACTACCTGTCCGACAATCTGCCCGATAATGAAAACCCAAATGTTGAGGGTCTATGAAAGATTCAAAACAGAACCTGATTTTCTGATCCTAAGCCATACTTTGGATCCTGTTCATGATACTGCTGAACTGCTCAAAGATTACGCCTATAAGATTGGAGTAGAAAATGATCAGACCTGGCATTTTCTCACCGGAGATCAGGAAAAGATTTTTGAAATCGGTCAGACCAGTTATTTGACTACCGCTATGGAAGATCAAACTGAACCGGGGGGAATTTTACATTCAGGAGCTTTTGTTCTGGTAGATCAAAAAGGATACATCAGGGGCGTTTATGATGGAACCAAAGAAGATCAGGTAAATAAACTGATGCAGGACATACCAAAATTGCTTCAATAAATATGAACCTGAAATTAACGGCCCTTTACATTATCCTATATTTCCTGTTTTCATCCTGCCAACCCCAATCTTCCAGAAAGGAAAATACTTTAGCCAATATAAAAGACACTAAAGTCCTTCAATATGCCATTGAAGGAAAAATATTATACGGGAGTTTATGTGCAAACTGCCACCAAAAGGATGGAAGTGGATTGGGCAAATTAATACCTCCGCTTTTTGAATCTGATTACATGCTGGAGGATATAGGTAGAACAGTAAGGATAATCAAATTTGGACAACAGGGCGAAATAATTGTAAACGGACAGATTTATAATCAGGCAATGCCAGGAAATCCCATGCTAACTGATATGGAAATAGCCCAAATAGTCACCTATCTGTATAATATTTGGGGCAGTAAGGAAGGAGTCATTGATGCAAAAGCAGTGGGTGAATACCTCAAAACGCAAAATTAAGATTAAGATTCCAGCTCTTTTTTTGCTGCTGCCATAGCTTTTTTGATGTCCTCATTTACTTTCTCAACTTTCACTTTTTGTTTGAGTAAATATTTTTCAACCTCCTCCTCAGACATTTCATCATATGAAGACTGAAACTGTCTCATCCAAACAAACATCCCATTGAAGGCATTTTCCAGATTCATTGATAATGTTTCCAATTCTTTGATTTTATCAATGTTTTCGGATTCCGATTGGGATATTATTTCCTTTTTTTCATCAATTTTCTTTTTGAGAGACTTGAGATCTCCCATCAAAGGCATGACTTCATCGTGAATGTCAATTACCTCTTGCTTTAACTCTTTATTTTGATCTTTGATATTGGGTTCACATCCTACTATAGAGGCAATAAAACTTAAAAAAATTATCTTGTTGATAAATTTAAGCATATTATTGATTTTTTCCTCAAATGAAAAACAATTAGGGAATAAAAAGAAATTATTCCTAAACTATTTTACAATTTTTGTGATATTTCCAATTTATAATATGAATTATTATCAGTGAAAAAGAAGCTAACACGGAAACAACGATCATCCATGGATTCCATTCGTGCAAGAGAATCGCAATAGAAAAAAATAAAACAGCAATCCATAGTGCTATTTTAATACGCTTGGAATGTGTATTTTTAGAGGCGCTAAATACTGCCCATACTGCCAGAATAATAAAAAAATAATCCATCCAATGCCAATGAATGTGATCATGTGCATGATCATCAGAATATCGAGCCATAGAACCAAATGAAATCATTACCGGAAATGCCAAACAATGAATCATACATAAAACTGAGGCCGATATTCCCATCATATCAGCCGATTGACTTGAAATTCTTTTTATTATTTGCAACATAATTGCAAATATATGTGATATTTCGAAAATTATTATAAAACAAATCAATTATTTCATGAAACCTTATTGTTTTGCCAAAAACCAAATTATATCCTCACATCTCGCTGTAATACATCCTATGGATATAGGATTGATTCGGGGATATGGCATTTTCGATTTTTTCAGGACTTCAAATTACACTCCGCTGTTTCTGAGTGATTACTTGGACAGGTTTATAAGGTCTGCTGAAAAAACACATCTCAGCCTACACTATTCGAAAGAAGAGCTTACCTCAGTCATTGGGGAATTGATCTCGAAAAATAACCTCGAAAACGGAGGTATAAGGATGTTACTTACAGGAGGTGTATCTGAAAATCATTTTTCACCCACAGATGGTTCCTTGTTTATTTTCTGTGAAGATCTGGATTTCCCTGCCCCACATAAATATGAAAACGGCGTCAAATTATTAGCTGTCGAACATGTCAGGGCAATAGCAGATGTTAAAACCACTAATTATGCATTCCCGGTTTGGCATAGTGCTGAATGGAAGCAAAAAGGTGCAGAAGATGTGGTTTATCATCAGGGTGGTTTTATTTCAGAAAGCTCTCGATCAAATATTTTTGTGGTAAAAAATGGAGAAATTAAAACTCCTGACAAGCATATTCTCCATGGAATTACGCGGAAAAGGGTTTTGGAATTAGACAATTCCATTAAAATTCAACCTGTGACTTTAAATGAATTATTGGAGGCGGACGAACTGTTCATTACCAGTACAACCAAAAAAATTCTGCCCATAACCCAAATTGATGAAAAAAAGATAGGCACAGGTAAACCTGGAGAAATTACATTGGACCTGATTGAAAAATTCAGAACAATTTGTTAAAATCTAATCCAGTCTTTTGACTTTAACCTATTAATCAACAAAATCTGCTTTGATAGATCGGGATGTATAAATCAATAGATATATTATAATCAAAAGAATTACAAGTGCTGCAACTTCAAATTGAGCCCATATTCTGGAACGATTGACTACCTTATCTGAATTTTCGGCAAGTTTTTTACCTTCTTCGATTTGAATTAGGGAAAGCTTCTCAAGATCTGAAATAGCTCTTTCAATATAAGAATTGTATTCTTTAACGCTTTTTGTGTTTATTCCCGATTCTTCAGAATACAGGAGAGCATAATCTGCAATTCTTAAATTATTCTCTATGATTTTTTTGAAATCTGTGAGAAATCCCTTCTCAGTTTCTGTCAGTTTTGTTTTTTCAAAACTTTCAACAAGTTTTAGAATAGACGCCTCATAATCACTGATTTCATCAATTACATGGGTATAATCACTTTCAAATTCACAGTGGTTAATCAGTAGTTTGATCCTGAAAAGATTCTCAGAAATAGAAAAAATATAACTTTCAACCACTAATCTGTCCTCATAAAAAGAAACGAAAGTATCGCCTAGCTCATTGAAGTTTTTTCTTTCAAGGACATTCTTCCCAAATATCATTACAATGATGATTGTTAGAATTATTGCTACTTTCAGTTTACGGTTGTGGGGTTCGTTTTTTGGCATTGTTCTTTCTGATTAATACTTCCACAAAAATTCCCAGTTAAAATCCAGCAATTTTTTTATCATGGTTAATTATCTCCCAATTAAAATTTTTGAATCGAAATAACCTAAGAAAAAAGGGGAAATAATAATAAAACCCTACATCCTACTTAAACTCATTTAAAATAAAAATATTTACATACGTACAAGATGAAATTCTTTATAAAAGAAAACAAACCGTGTTGAACAATACGGAATTAATAAAAAAACCTCCTTGAAGGAGGTTTTTGTGATCCCGCT
>CAZLJT010000050.1:0-17779 GCA_964559905.1 uncultured Aquiflexum sp. | reverse complement strand
CCACCAAACCTGTTTTCAGTATGGTGGGTCAGACTGATATAAGCCATCCTTCCCGTAAGCTTGATCAAACTTTCCAATTGCTCAAAGGCTTTGGAAACGTCTATTTTTTCATTGGCTAGCCCAGCAGCATTTTCTATGGCTGTGACCAATCCTATTTTAGATTCATTTTCCAAATTGGATAAAAATGGTTCATCAGCTTGGCAAACTTTATCTCCATAAACCATCAACATTTCCCGATACTTAAAGGCCTGTTTCGTCGCCACCTCCATACTCTTAGCGGATACGTCAGTGTAAATCGCGCAAACCTGCATTTTGACATTTCCTTTTTCCAGTAAAGGGATGGAACAGGCAATGTCATCGGACTTATCAGGTGCCGCATTTGGAATTTTGGCCAGATAGGATAAGATATCGCAATGGGTATCAATGATAGGAAGGTTCATAATATTTGGAAATTGGTGTATCAAAGAAACCAAAAAACAACAGTTATTTAATACTTTTAGAACCAAATCTTCCTGAATTGATTTTGATTTAGGAACAAGTGACCATATCTTAACAGAACATTTAAAAACAGACAAGATGCCAATTGCCAAACCTATCAATTTTCATAAATGGATCGAAGATAACCGTCACTTGCTAAAACCACCTATTGGGAATCAGGTCATGTATAAAGGCAATGATGATTTTATTGTCATGGTTGTCGGTGGACCCAATTCCAGGAAGGATTTCCATTATAATGAAGGAGAGGAATTTTTCTATCAGGTGGAAGGGGAAATAACCCTGAAAATAGTTGATGAAGGAGAGGTGAGGGATATAAAAATCGGAGCAGGGGATATGTTTTTATTGCCCGCCAGGACCCCTCACTCCCCTAGAAGGCCTGCCAATACCATTGGATTAGTAATGGAGAGGTACCGCAAACCGGGCGAGAAAGATGGCTTCATTTGGCATTGTGAAAACTGCGGAAACAAGCTTTATGAAGAATATGCCGAGATAACAGATATTGTAAATCAATTGCCTCCGATTATGGAAAGATTCTGGAGTAATAAAGAAAACACGACCTGCAAGAAATGTGGGACTGTTATGGAAAAGTAATTTATCAAAAATTCAAGGTCCCTATTTCCTTTCCCTTGTACAATATCATGCTTTTTGGTTTCTGTTCTTTATAAAAGTTGACAATGTTCTGTTGTCCTTCAAAATGTTCGATCAAGACTTCATTGCGAATGTGGACATTTTTTGGCGAAGGGACTCTCAATGCCTCCATATAAAACCAAACAGCTTCCTCTTCAATTTCAAACCCAAGATAGTCGATATCCATTTTTTGGCCATTGACTATAATTTCATTCTTTTCTAATATGTAAGACTTACACATTCCTTCCAATGCATCTCTACTGATTGGATTGAGAAAATCAACCTTGGTCTCATAAATTTTAGCCAACGCTACTTCAAGGTCATCCCAAAATATTTTTTGAGCGATTTCCAAGCTTTGGTTTTCCGGGTTGTAGCGGATTTCGGTCAGACTGATATAGAAAGGGTGAAAAAACACCTTCCATCCCAAAAAGAGCATGAAAATGTAATTCAATTGCATTTGGCTTCTTTTATTTTATTTTCTTTGCAAATTATACATTATACTCGCAGTCCTGAAAATTATTCAGGTTATAATTTATCATAGTGTGCATGGGACAGTTTCAACTGTATTTTCAATTAGGTATTCAACACATCCTGGACCTGAAAGGGTTTGATCATATACTATTCGTCGTGGCACTTTGCGCCATTTATGTATTGCGGGACTGGAAAAAAATCATCATTTTGGTTACTGCATTTACTATAGGACATTCTATCACTTTGGCCTTGGCTACATTGAAATTGGTCAGCATCAATTCTGATTGGGTGGAATTTCTCATTCCGGTTACAATAGCCATAACTGCATTCAGTAATATTCTTTCTCCCAAGCCAAGTTCAGGTAGAGGAATTCAGGTCAATTATTTCTTTGCACTTTTCTTTGGATTGATCCACGGTTTGGGTTTTTCCAATTACCTGAGATCGTTATTGGGAAAGGAAGCTTCGATATTTCAACCCTTATTGGCTTTTAATTTAGGATTGGAGGTAGGTCAGTTGGTGATAGTGGCTATTTTCATGGTCGTGGCAGGAATCTTAGTTGGGATAGTAGGGGTAAACAAAAAAGACTGGGCGTTGATCATATCCTCAATTGTATTTGGTATGGCAGTGATGATGATGATTGATACCAAGTTTTGGTAGATTGAAAGATTGAAAATTCAAATATTAAGTTAATAATTGATTTAGAGTAAATATGAAAAAAATTACCCTCGTATTAACGTTGCTTCTAATGGGAAGCTTTTCTGTTATGGCTCAATGGTCGGAACAGAATCATGCAGAAAGATTTGAACAATTAGGGCCTATGCTGAGGTCTCCGAACGTTTACCGTACCGCTTCCGGCGCACCAGGTCACCTATATTGGCAACAAAAAGCTGATCATGAAATTGAAGTTGAACTGAATGATGACAATCAATCCATCAAAGGTTGGCAGAAAGTCACCTATTTCAATAATTCCCCCGACGATCTAAAATACCTGTGGATACAGCTCGACCAAAATGAGCGTGCAAAGGATTCCAATACCCCAAAAATTGCCGAGAGCAAGATCAATCCAAGAATGTCCATGAGACAACTTGAAAGCATACTCTGGCATGACTTGGATTTGGGATACAAAATTCTTTCCGTAAAGGATATGTCCGGAAATGATATCCCTGTGACCATTGTGAAAACTATGATGAGGGTGGATTTACCCCAG
This sequence comes from uncultured Aquiflexum sp., assembly GCA_964559905.1. Classification (GTDB taxonomy): domain Bacteria; phylum Bacteroidota; class Bacteroidia; order Cytophagales; family Cyclobacteriaceae; genus Aquiflexum. The sequence goes on along the minus strand of CAZLJT010000050.1, from coordinate 14,976 downwards.
CCGTTGAAGGCAGGTGAAAAAACAGAATTCACCATGGATTGGACTTTCAATATCCACGACAGAATGAGCTTCATTGGCGGCCGTCCAGGCTACGAATTTTTTGAAAAGGACGGAAACTACCTCTACACCATGGCAGAATGGTTCCCAAGAATGGCGGTGTATTCGGACTTCGAAGGATGGCAGCATAAGCAGTTTGTCGGCAGAGGTGAATTTGCCCTGACCTTTGGTGATTACAAAGTTAAAATCACAGTTCCAGCAGACCATATGGTAGGATCAACAGGTGTTCTTCAGAATCCTGAACAAGTTTTGAGTTCTACAGAATTGGACCGTTGGAATACCGCTAAAAAAACTTTTGACAAACCCGTCATCATCCGAACCCAAACGGAAGTAGAGAGATTGGAAAAACAAAAAGCCAGAGACAAGAAAACCTGGGAATTCCATGCAGAGAATGTGAGAGATTTTGCCTGGACATCTTCCCGAAAACTTATCTGGGATGCCATGGCAGTAAAGCAAGGTGACAATGAGGTGATGGCCATGTCTTACTATGCCAAGGAAGCCAATCCACTGTGGGAACAGTATTCCACTAGGGTTGTTGCACATACTTTAAAGTCTTACTCCGCCAGAACTTTTGATTATCCGTATCCTGTAGCCATCTCCGTAGAAGCTTCCAATGGTATGGAATATCCCATGATCTGTTTCAACTACGGAAGACCTGATGCAGATGGCACTTATTCCGAAGCCATCAAAAACGGAATGATCGGAGTAATCATTCACGAAGTTGGGCACAACTACTTCCCAATGATCGTCAATTCTGACGAGCGTCAGTGGTCCTGGATGGATGAGGGATTGAACACTTTTATGCAATATCTTGCTGAGCAAGAATGGGATAGGAATTTCCCTTCAAGAAGAGGAGCTGCTCATAAAATTGTGCCTTACATGAGAAGTGAAAAACATTTATTGGAGCCTATCATGACCAATTCGGAGAATATCATTCAGTTTGGTCCCAATGCCTATGCAAAACCGGCAACGGGTTTGAATATCTTGAGAGAGACCATTATGGGTCGTGAATTGTTTGATCATGCTTATAAGGAGTATTCACAAAGATGGATGTTCAAACATCCCACCCCGGATGATTTCTTCAGAACCATGGAGGATGCTTCCGGAATAGATTTGGATTGGTTTTGGAGAGGTTGGTTTTATGGAACAGATCCAGTTGATATTTCATTGGAGACGGTGAGTTGGTATAAACTTGACAATAGAACACCTGCTGAGAAAAAAGCGGATGAAAAGAAAGCCTTTGATAAGGAAGAAACCTATGTCAGCAAAACTTACAACTTGAAGGATACACCTGTGACTGTTGTGGAAGCAGATCCAACTACAAGGGATTTTTATTATACCTACAATCCATTTGCAGTGACACCGGACGATGAGAAGGCCTATAATGATTTTATGGCAAGGTTAAGTTCCAAGGAAAAGGAATTGCTTAACAGTGGCTTGAATTTCTATGAGTTGAAATTCAGGAACATTGGTGGCTTGGTCATGCCCCTGATCATTCAGTTCAATTATACAGATGGAACTTCGGATGTTGAGAGAATTCCGGCAGAAATATGGCGATTGAATGAATCGGAAGTCTCCAAAGTTTTTGGCAAGAAGAAAGAAGTGAAGAATATCGTTCTTGATCCCTTCAGGGAAACAGCTGATATAGATGAATCCAATAACTATTGGCCGAGACAATTTGAACCAAGCAGGTTTGAAATGTTCAAAGGAGCTGGCGGTGCCAGAGGGGTATCCTCAGGAGATAATCCAATGAAGAAAGCGAAAAGGAAGTAAAATCACCTTTGGGATCTTTTTTGAACCCGAAGGTTTTATTATTGAAATGGAAACCATCTGGATAACATTCAGATGGTTTTTTATTTCTGAATTGTGCAAATAGTTTTACTATTTATAAAGTACACTTGTAAAATATTAATTCCAGATCAATTTCCCCTACCATAATCAAAAGGCAACAAATCCCCAATTTTTTCCCAAGCCATATACCCTTCAAAAAAGAGGTCAAATGGGTGAAAATAACTCCCATTTTCAAAAAGCTGTACCGCCTTAGCCCTCATTTCCATCAGACTCAGTTGGGGACGTTTTGAAACAAATTCACTCTTAGTTTCATCTACTATTCCTAGGGAACGAATTGTTTTACTGATATTTCGTAGGCTATATTCCAGAAATGCGGGATCATCTGTTTCTTTTGTAAAAACGATAAAGACAGGAGTAGAATAGGTTATAAATTTTTTCCCGCCCGCAGTAGATCCAATAAGGATGGAGAGGTCGATGGGAGTTCCAATAGGTGAATCAATGAAGTCAGGGAGGTCTGATTTTTTGATTTCATTTTCCAAAAATGCTCCTTTCATTTTATCATTGGTAGCTATAAGCTGATCACGGAGATTTTGTACCTCCTCTTCCGTTGGTTTATTGGGATTGGGCACTTTTTCTGAGGTATATACTTCATAGCCCTCTTCCACGGAAGATCCTTGATATAATGTTCTGATAAAGTGCATCACACTTCCCTGATATGCCGATTCCCTGTTTTCTTCCACTTTTCGCTGTCTTCTTTTGGGCAATTGATCTTCAATAAAATAGGGATAACCTGAATAGGAAACCTGATTTTTTTGCCGGTCCAGTTCAAATCCTGTAAGGACATATTTGATGGTATATCCAAGATTTGGATTTTCTATTTCAAGTATTCCTTTCGATCTGGCTTGTAAGGCATTAGGATTGGTCTCAGCATCCAAAATCAAAACTTCAGGATTTTTGATATTACATTTGGAAGCATTGACACTGTTGCCTAAAAAGAACTTTTTAAAGATTTCTAAATTATCGTACCAAGCCTTGTCACGTATTCCGGTGACTTCTCTTTCATCCAGTTCAATGGGTGAAGGCATGATCCTAAATTCATAAAACTCATGCAACACCAAGGTAGAGATGGAATAACTGAACGGTTCATAACCCATAAAGCTGATCACTAACTCATGGTTGCCTGCTGGAATGGGTATTTCAAAAAAACCATTCGTATCGGTAACATCACCAAAGCTGGAGTTACTGATAAATACCGTGGCAAAAGGTATGGGTTCCAGCGTTTCCACATCCAGAACCTTACCTTTAATTACAAATTGAGCATTGACATTCAAGCTCAAAAAGAATGAAAAGAAGAAAAGTACGATTGCAGGTTTCTCCAAAAGGATTTTAAAATGCATCTTTTTGCGCTTATTGAACTTTAAATTGATAAATGGCCCTGATAGGGTCTCCTGTATTGGAAATACCTTCCAAGGTCACCTGTACTTCTGGACTTCCTTCCGAAAGCGGAAATTCTATAGTTGCCTTTCCCCTTTCATTGGTATTGATGTTAGGTTCCCAAAATATAGTGGATCGAAAGTCTATGGATATTGGGGCATTGAAATCCGGTATTTCTGAGGGTGTATAGAACTCTCTGACAGGGGCATAACCCTTGGAGATCAAGGCAGCATTTCCTATAGTAGGTTCTTTACTGAAATCACGGTTTGGATTGCCTGATTTGGTCAATACATTGATCACACCGCCTGCACCGTCCGCACCATAAACAGCTGATTTATTCAGGCTTTGTAATATATCGATCCGCTCAATTTCAGGTACAGGCAGGCTAGCAATAAGTTCAATCATAGCAGGATTGCCATCCAGATAAAATGTGGCTCCAGTCAGGCCGCTTCCTGAAATTGCCCCTCCCCGGATAAGGACTGCTGGTGGAGGATTGATGCTGAAGACATCTCCTGTTACGTTAACTCCCGGAAAACGTCCTCTTAATAGTTGGAAAATATTCTGAAAATTATAAAAATCTTCCGTAACAGCTAGGGACCGGTCCGGATTATTATTGTACTGAATAGCCCTGTTATCGGGAAGAAGGGAGCTTCTTCTGCCCCTGACCGTGACTTCACCCAATTCAATCTCCCTACTCAATACAAACTGTTCCATCAAATCCTTTGCTTCTTTGACAGTCACCATATAATCATCATAGTCCAAGAAGGAATCTTTTTGAGGAAATCTGACATAATTGCTTTTTGTAATGGCAGGTATTTCTGCCATTTGGATCTTTACCTCATTATTTTTCACCTCTTTTATCGTTCCTGATTTTTTTTCTTTCCCAATATAGGCCTGTAAATAAACTGCAGCCGAATCCTGAAAGTCAAGTCCTATAAATGAAAAGTTCCCCATTTCGTCAGTCACTCCCTCATGAAGAAAAGGCAGACCAAATCGATGATCAATCATTAATGTTAGATCATGAGGTTCTTCTAAGGGTTTATCATTTACTTTATAAACTTTACCTGTTAGGGATAATCCCGGTTCAAATGGATATGTTGGTGTCTGATTTAATCGAGATAAGTGTTCCCAAGAAAATCTTCTCCAGCCCTGTGTCAACAAAAGGTTATCTAGGTATCTCTCTGCATTGGGATTTTCTATATTGAAATAATAATAAGGATCTTCAATTTCACCTCTGACTTCAGAAGATAGCTGAAGGTAGGAATAAATGTTTTCACTGTGTTCCAAATGCATGACCTGGTAAGCATCTGTAATAGATAAAGAAAAATTGCCTGCTATTGGCCCGTCAAATTCATCAACCACGTCAATTTCCATTCTCACCATTTCCTTGGGCTTGTAGGTATCTTTTTCCGTCTTAAAACTGGCAGAGCCCGCAGCAAATGGAAGCAAATAAACCAATCTTTCAGCCAAAAGGGTGGTTTCTTCATCCATCAGGGTAAAAGTGACTAAACCGGGCATAAAATCATCCTTGAATATTTTAATCTGATTGATCCTTTTTGATCCATCAAATTCCTTTTGATACACAATCTTACCTTTTGATTGACCTAGAAGGATTAATTTTTTACCCATACCACCTTCTTTCAGGTTATGGGTGATAGTTATTTCAATTTCATCTTCTGACACCAAAGGATCGATTGCCAACACATGACCGAGACGCTGAATTTCTGCAAATCGAAATCTAGTCCAATCCTTGTCAACAGATTTGGCCAATACCTCATAATTTTGTCCATGTTGTGGCGTAAAAGTAAAACTGCCCATACCCAAATATTCCGATTCAAATCGCAATAGCGTATCCCTTTTTTCATCAAGAACGTATCCGATGACATCAGTTCCTTTGCCATAGACATTGGTGGCCTTAAATCCCACCTTACTTTCCAATCCTTCTATGAGATTTCCACCTTCTGGGAAAAAATTAAGTTTCAACTCAGGCTCCCTGCTTCTGAATTCCCAACCTTCACCAAATTCCCCGACCCAGATATCTTTTTGAAAAAAAGTTTCAGGACCAAAATTTCGCATCCATTGGGTGTATGCTCTAATAGTGTAAGCTCCAGGAACCAAATCTCTAGGCAAAATAAAGTCCCCCTGTCCGGTCCCTTCTTCCATTTTGATAATGATCTGATTGACCAATTTGTTGAATTTTCCATCGATAAGATCCACATATAAAGGAACAGTCGGAGTAGCCTCGGGCAATTCTTTTCCGGATTCAATTAGGCCATATGCTTTGATCCAAATGGTATCGTTTAAGAAGTAATGCGGTTTGTCGGTATGGAGGTATATCTTTTCCCAAGGAAATTCTTGATTATACTTAACGAGAGACTCAGAAAGTCTATTTATTGGAGACTGGGCAAAAATTACCTGTTGAGCTAAAAAGTAAAGAAAAATAAACAAATATATAGGGAGAGCCTTCATGAAAATGATCTTTAATTTTGTAAGATAACGAAAAAACGGATGTAGCAATTTGAAGGTTATCATGGACATATCTTTTTTTGCTATTGGAATTGAACAAATGGCGGCCTTTAAACACTAATTCTCAACCCAAAATCAAACGGCATCAGATCACCGACTTTTTGCCAGACCATATAGACGTCAAGGGGATGGAAATAACTTCCATTTTCGAAAACAAAATAATAAACGTTTAGTGGTTTTAAAAAATCCAAATCTTCAAAGGGATTTTAATTTAATCCTTCATTAAAACAGGGATTTTATTGAATAATTGAACTTATGTACTAAAAAATCAAATCACTTCGTTCAACCCAAAATAAAATGCTTTCTGGTCACCAATTGCAAAATCCAGTCGGATATTTAATCCTTCCTGATTCAAGCGGTATCTGAATCCGAATCCACCCCCATACCTGAATCTGTTCCAACCAAATTCTGAAGTCTGAGAGGCAACCTGTCCAGTATGGGCAAATGCTACCATCCCAAGATTTCTATAAATTGGAATACGATATTCCGCTTGGTAGACCATAGCATGCTTATCTCTATATCTCCCTTCAAAATAGCCCCGCATCCGGTCACTTCCACCTATTAGGGAGATATGTTGAAAGGGCGGATTTCCTGTGGTAAAACTCAGCCAGCTTTGCAAAGCCAGTACCTGCTTTTCATTGGTTTTGATATACTTTCTGAAATCTAAATTATACTGGTTAAAGGAAAAATTACTTCCAAGAAAAGATGTAAAACCCATCCATCCGGCACGGTTTAACCAGCCTTTTGTAGGTTGAAAAATATTGTCTCTTGTGTCCAGTGTCAGTAACAGACCAAGTCCGGAAATCCTTTGGCCGTCATAACCCGGAACCTGAGTTGTTTCAAGAATACCGCCAGGAATCCTCTCATTAATATCATCAACCCTGAATTCATATCGGGGGCCAAAATAAAGACCCGGTAAAATTTCTCTTTCATAATTGAAATGGAAATAAGCATATCGGGTAGTGTAATATTCACCTTCTTCTGTGATAGGGTCATTGCCTATTCCATAATACCGAAACGGGAAATCGGATAATTCCACCCGGGTATTGATATGATCTTTGTTTTCGTTGGACCATAAATCCAGCTCTGTTGAAAAAATAGTTTGGTTGTTGAGGGTATAAAGTAAGGTAATGGGTAAAGAGGATGGTCTGAGATTTGGACTTTCTTCTCCTTTGTGTCTAAAAAGTTTAATGGCCCTGATTCCTATACCCAAGCTGGTTTCAGGTGAATAGACTACTGCAGGAATAAAAGCCCAAAATTCTCCGGAAATCTTATCTATGACCTTGTCTCCAAAATCAAAAAGCCTTTCTATCGAACCGGATTTAGCAGTTGAATCTGATTCCACTTGTGCATAGATCTTTGGAATTACCAAAAGGAGGATCAAAAAAAACAAGGAAGCCCATTTCATAAGGGGCAAATGTAATTAAAGTTTTATTTTGTATCAGTCAAAAAACTTTTCTACTTCTTCCCTAACGATGACATACTGGAATAAATCCCCGATTTTTCCATCTTTGATATAGGAATGACGAAGGATAGCTTCTGGTTCATAGCCGGAGTTTTCAAGCACTTTCATACAAGGTATATTGAAGTCATATACCTGTGCATAAATTCTCAAAACTTCCGGGAATTTTTCCAAAGCATATTCAGTAAAAAGCTGCAAAGCTTCAGTGGCAATACCCTTACCCCAAAATGGTTCTCCAAGCCAAAAACCAACTTCCATGTTTGTTCTCAGTTCATTTTTACCAATTTCACAACCCACCGACCCTGCTAATCTTCCTTCATATTCTATAGCAAAATTTTGTGGGGGGTTGAATTTTTGATTGTGTTCTATCCAGTGACGGGCATCGTGGATGGTATAGGGTGAGGGGAAACTATCCCTTAGATTTTTAGCGATTTTTAAATTATTGGCAATAGGATAAAGATGATGGTAATGTCCTTCATTCCACGTCACCAAACAAATATTTCCTTTTCCCTGTAATTTCATGCAAAAATTATTTTCAAAGCATTAAGATAAGTCAGTTTTATGAGTTTCTGTAAAAATTAAAAGGGTTTATTTGAAAGAAGTGAGATTTGAGACGTGAGATAACAGACTTTAGACACAAGACATAAGACACAAGATAAAAGACTTCGGAAAATCCCTGTACCCAAATCTTCATTTAAAATAAAAATCCCCATTCCTTCTTAATTTATCGGTAATGTCACCTTTATCCCTTATCCTTTCTCCTTCATCCTTCTTCCATTCCGGTATTTTTCATTTTTTCCAGGTTTTCGGCAAATCTTAAGGCTGAAATAAACTCTTCAATATTGCCATCCATGATATCCGGAAGGTTATAAACCGTTTTGTTGATTCTATGGTCTGTTACCCGGCTTTGAGAATAATTATATGTCCTGATTTTGTCAGATCGATCTCCGCTGGCCACCATTGATCTTCTTTGGGCACCCACAGCTTCATTGTGTTTGTTTAGCTCGATTTCATAGAGACGGGAACGAAGTACTTTTAAGGCTTTTTCAAAGTTTTTGATCTGGGACTTTTCATCTTGACAGGTCACTATCAGTCCTGTGGGGATATGCGTAAGCCTAACTGCGGAATAAGTTGTATTCACAGATTGGCCACCCGGTCCGGAAGAACAATAGGTATCTTTACGGATTTCATTCATATTGATATTGACCTCCACTTCATCCATTTCAGGAAGTACTGCCACGGTAGCGGCAGATGTATGCACACGACCCTGTGTCTCAGTAGCAGGCACTCTTTGGACCCGGTGCACGCCTGACTCAAACTTCATCATCCCGTACACATCCGCTCCGGTAATGGTACTGATTATCTCTTTGTAACCTCCCGAAGAACCGAAAGTCAAATCAAGGACAGTAAGCTTCCAGCCCTGTTTTTCACAGAATCTTTCATACATTCTGAAAAGATCTCCGGCAAAAATTGCCGCTTCATCTCCACCTGTACCGGCTCGGATTTCAAGAATACAATCTTTGGAGTCATTTGGATCTTTAGGAATCAATTGTTGTTTCAGCTTTTCTTCCAGTTCTTCCTGTCTATCCTTCAGTTCGTCCAGTTCAATTTTTGCCATTTCCCTGAAATCCGGATCTTTTTCTTTGTCCAAGATCTCTTTTGTACTGGTAATATTGTCCAAGACATTTTTGTAATCATCATACAAAGCCACCACTTTTTCCAGATCCTTATATTCCTTGGTCAACTTGGTATATTTGGACATGTCGGACATGGCATCGGGCTGTATGATGAGCTGGCCAACTTCGATAAACCTATCTTTCAGCGCTTGTAATTTGTCAAGCATAAATCTTTTTTTAATGAGAAGGGCAAAATTAGCAAAAATATTCATAGTAGGGATTTTGGATTTCAACACTCCGCTCTTGGGAATCTTCCTATCTTTGTCCTTTCAAAAGAAAAAATATGAAACTCTTTACCAATACGGTCTATGCCGTAGTGCATGCCATAGATGAAATTTTTAATCAAAACCGTTATGCAGATAAGGTTATAGAAAAAACCCTCAAATCCAACCCCAAATGGGGTGCAAGAGATAGGGGATTTATTGCAGAATCGGTATATGATATGGTGCGCTGGTGGAGGTTGATCAATTTTTTGAGCCCCTCCAAGGACAATTACCAGCTTTTTGGTACCTATTGGTTATTGCAGGGAAGGACACTGCCTGACTGGAAAGAATTCAAAGGTCTTGATTCAGATACCATCCACAGGAAATATGAAAGGCTGAATAACAGAGCAGTGATCCAATCTATCCCTGATTGGCTGGATGAAATGGGCGCCGAACTCTTGGGCGATAAATGGGAGGACGAAATAAATACCCTCAATCAGCAGGCCGAAGTCGTACTGAGGGTCAATACCCTCAAAATTACCAGGGAACAGTTGATGAATCGACTGGCAATGGAAGAAATAGAGTCCTACGCCCCTAAAGGTTACAAAGACGCCTTGGTCCTGGCCAAAAGACAAAATGTTTTCAAAAATGCCGCTTTTAAAGAAGGGCTTTTCGAAGTACAGGACGCTTCTTCCCAGCTGGTTTCTGCGGCTTTGGATGTGGAACCGGGCATGCGGGTAATTGATGCCTGCGCAGGAGCTGGAGGTAAATCTCTGCATTTGGCGGCATTGATGCAGAACAAGGGTAGGATATTGTCGATGGATACCGAGGGCTGGAAACTTCAAAATACTAAAATAAGGGCTAGGCGAAATGGTATCAGTATCATCGAACCAAGAGTGATTGAGGGAAATAAAACCATTAAAAGACTGAGCGAATCCGCTGATCGCCTGCTTTTGGATGTTCCCTGTTCCGGATTGGGTGTATTGAAAAGAAATCCTGACACCAAATGGAAATTGAGCCCTGAATCAATAGCAAAAGTTCAGGGAATCCAAGAAGAAATTTTACAAAATTACTCTTCGATGGTGAAAAAAGGCGGTATTATGGTCTATGCAACCTGTAGCATATTGCCTTCTGAAAATCAGCATCAAGTGGAGAAATTTCTTGCCTCTGAAAAAGGGAAAGAATTTGAGCTTTTGGAAGACCAAAAAGTTTTGGCTCAAGAAAGTGGGTTTGATGGGTTTTATATCGCTAAGTTGAAAAGGAAGGTGTTATAGGGAAAAAGATTTTTATGGTTTTTCTTATTCATTTCACTTCATGACCGATGTCGCTTTCCTACCGGTAGGCATGGATGACAGGTGATGGGTGGGTGGAGGAAAGAAGTGTATTGCGTAATCCTGAGGGTGCTTTCTTGCACTTCGGAAAATTTTCAATCATTAATTCTGAAAGCCATGAATAGGGATGTGGCTTTAGCCTATTCTCAAATAATTGCAAAGTACAAATGGGCTTTAGCCAAAAGTAATTGTTCAGGTTTTAGAGTTAATGAGGAGATTGCCAATTCAAATATTTTTCATCGAATTATAAGACTGCTGGGGAATTTTTGTAGTTTTAATCAAACACTAAATTCAACCCAATCATGTCTACTCTAGAAGCTGTATTTGGAATGGCCAGTACATTGGCCTTTTTTTCATGGATTACCTTATTTATTTTTTATCCACGCAAATGGATATATCAAACTTTATTTTCAGGAGTGTTTATCATATTAGCATTGACCTATCTCTTTTATATTGTGATGGGCCTTGGGGGAGATTCGGAAGGTGGTTTTGGTAGTTTGGCTGAGGTCAAAGCGCTCTTTGGTTCAGATGAAGCCTTGTTGGCAGGATGGATTCATTATTTGGTATTTGATCTTTTTGTTGGCATGTGGATTACCAAAGATGCCTGGGAAAAAGATATCAACAGATGGATCGTTTTTCCTTGTTTGATTTTAACATTTATGTTAGGCCCGGTTGGATTGTTGACTTATTTTCTAATTCGGGGAATAAAACTTAAAAAATTGAATCAAAGTCCTTTTCACCCATGAATCTCGTAAATGAAATTTATAGGCGCAGTCCCAAGTTAGGCTGGTTTGGAACTATAAATTTTATTTTGCTTTTCATCATGCTTTGTATTTCATTCTTTGATGAGAGGATTTTGTTCGGAATAAGCGTATGGTCCAAACCCATGAAGTTTGCCATTTCCATTGTAGTTTTTTCATGGACTATGGCATGGTTCCTTCATGAATTGCCACAAAAAGTAAAAGTCAAAAAAATTGAATGGGGTATTATTTTAATGTTGTCACTTGAACAGGTAATTATCATTGGTCAGGCAGCAAGAGGGGAAATGTCACATTTCAATGTCAGTTCGCTTTTCAACGGTATCCTTTTTCAGATTATGGGGATTGCGATTTTTATCAATACGATTATGGTTTTTTGGGCCTTCTTATTATTCAGAAAAGTTGATTCGTTGCCATTGGGATATAAACTAGGCATACAATTGGGGATGTTGATATTTATAGTTGCGAGTTTAGAGGGCTACCTAATGGCAGCAAACCTAAGCCATACAGTTGGTGCCCCTGATGGTCAGGAAGGAATATTTTTCCTGAATTGGGCCAAATCTTATGGGGACCTGAGGATATTCCATTTTTTAGGATTACATGCGCTGCAGGTTCTACCCCTATTTGCCTGGTATTTTTCGAGAGATAAACCCATGCCCGTCATAGTTTTTGGCACAATTTATTTCCTGCTTTCATTGGGCACTTTTTGGAACGCCTTAGCCGGAAGGGGATTGATGGTGTTTTCCTGATAATCCACCGATGTACTGATCGGGATTGACCAAATTAAATTCTATTTAAGACACGAAAATTTTGTATTAATTGAATTTTATTTGACATCGGTTTGATTGGCAATAGAAATTGTGTGTATCTTTGACGGGCAAATAGGGTTACCTAACCAATATTTGCTATGAATCGAAATCACGATAAATTCCTCTTTGAAGCACTCACCTACGACGATGTGCTTTTAGTCCCGGGATACTCTGAAGTCCTACCGCGCGACACCAACACTTCCACTCAACTTACCAAAAATATCAGGCTGAACATTCCATTGGCTTCTGCCGCTATGGATACGGTTACAGAGGCTGAATTGGCCATTGCCATTGCATTGGAAGGTGGAATTGGTTTTATCCACAAAAATATGTCCATTGAGAAACAGGCCGCACAGGTAAGGAAGGTGAAACGTTCTCAGGCAGGGATGATTTTGGATCCTATTACCTTGGACATCAATTCAAAAGTAAGAGATGCTGAAGCCATAATGCGCGAATTCCATATTGGGGGTATTCCTGTTGTGGATGATAAAAGAACGCTCATGGGTATCATCACTAACCGGGATCTCCGTTTTATCAAAGATCCACATGTAAAAATCAAAGACATCATGACCAAAGAAAATCTTATCACTGCTAAGGCAGGGATTTCTTTGGAGCAGGCAGAGGAGATTTTGCAGGAGTATAAGATTGAGAAACTTCCCATTGTAGATGAGGATAATAAATTGACCGGCCTGATCACTTACAAGGATATCTTGAAAAGAAGGGATAAGCCACATGCATGTAAGGATGAGTTTGGAAGATTACGGGTAGGAGCGGCTGTTGGGGTGACAGCGGATATTGTTGAGAGGGTAGATGCCTTGAAAAATGCGGGAGTTGATGTAGTTTCTATTGATACTGCCCATGGACATTCCAAAGGGGTGATAGAGACTTGCAAAAAAATCAAAGATTTTTTCCCGGATCTTGATGTCATAGTTGGAAATATTGCAACCCCAGAGGCTGCTTTGGCATTGGCAAATGCCGGTGCGGATGCAGTAAAAGTCGGAGTGGGCCCGGGAAGTATCTGTACCACCAGGGTGATTGCAGGAGTAGGAGTCCCACAGCTTTCTGCAGTTTTTGAGTGCGCCGAGGCCCTGAAAGGTAAGAATGTTCCCGTCATTGCTGATGGTGGTATCCGCTATTCCGGTGACTTGGTCAAGGCCATTGCAGCTGGTGCCGGATCCATCATGATTGGTTCTCTCTTGGCGGGAACTGAAGAAGCACCGGGAGAAATGATTATTTTTGAAGGAAGGAAATTTAAATCTTACAGGGGAATGGGTTCTTTGGAAGCCATGGAATCAGGATCAAAAGACAGGTATTTCCAGGATGCTGAAGACAACATTAAGAAACTTGTTCCTGAAGGAATTGTTGGGAGAGTCGCTTATAAAGGCCTTGTTTCAGAAGTTTTATATCAATTGGTAGGTGGATTGCAGGCTGGTATGGGCTATTGTGGCACCAAGACCATAGAAGACTTGCAAAAGGAAGGAAAGTTTGTAAAAATTACCGCAGCCGGTGTCAAAGAATCCCATCCACATGATGTAAGTATCACCCGTGAAGCGCCAAATTATTCTGCGAAGATGTAATTCAAACGATGAGAAATAGCCTTTTAATTTTCTGTATGGCAATTCTGATGGCCGGGTGTTCCGAAAACAGAAAACCCAAATACCCTGAAAAACCCTTGGGTTGGGAACAGCTTAATACGCCTACCAAGGCTTCACTGAGGGGACTCTCCCCGTTGACAGAAAAAATAATTTGGGCAAGTGGATCCAACGGTACCTGGTTAAGAACGCTTGATGGAGGACTTACCTGGGATTTTGGGATTGTTGATGGATTGGATTCTGTTGATTTCAGAGATATAGAGGCGATTGATGCCAATACAGCTATTGTCATTTCATCAGGTCAGCCTGCGGTTATCTACAAGACCAATGATGGTGGCAAAAATTGGGAAAAGAAATTTCAAGGTACTGAATTTGATTTTTATGATGGAATGGCTTTTCATAAAAAGAGGGGCTATGTAATAGGAGACGTTGTCGACGGAAAATGGATCTTGATCGAAACCAAAGATGAAGGAGAAAACTGGAGTCTTTTGGAACTGTCACCATCAGGTCCTCCTGGAGGGGGCTCCTTTGCAGCAAGCGGTTCCAGTATTCTAGTTGATAATGAAAATATCTGGTTTGCGAGTGCTGGTAAAAACAGTAAAATATATCACTCTAAGGACAATGGCTATACCTGGGAAGTTTATTTTGCTCCAATTATCCAGGAGGAAGACAGTCATGGTATATTTTCAATGACAAAATTGGGAGGCGGGGTTATCGTTGCAGTGGGCGGGGACTTTCAAACTATAAATGAAAACGGGAAAAACTTGGTTATTTCTTCAGATCAGGGTCAAACATGGCGTTCTGGAAGTGGTACTCCGCCTTCAGGATACCGTTCCGGAGTGCAGTATTTTCCAAGATTCCATTGGCTGGTAACAGTCGGGCCAAATGGTACTGATTTTTCAAAAGACAGCGGAGATAACTGGGAAAAATTTTCAAATGAAGGTTTCCATGCTGTAAAGCTGGATAAAACGAGCAGTTCTCTTTGGGCTTCAGGCAGTGATGGTAGGATAGCAAGGCTTATGCATTGATTTGATACCTTTTTAGTCAGTTGACCCATTAATTTCACCAAACATTTTCAGGCAGGTTTGCCGAATTCTGTTTTCTTGTATTATCTTTAAATCCGATCTGCAACTGAATATTGCATAAATCTGATCGAATCCCTGACATAAGTAATCCTTTTTAAACCTATTGAATGATACAACAATGTTTGATATTATCCCATCTATCTGGCTGATCAACGGCAAATGCGTCCGTTTAAAAAGGGGTGATTTTGCGACCCAGGAAGTGATTTCCAATAATCCTTTGGAAATAGCAAAAGCATTTGAAGACCATGGGAT
>CAZLJT010000049.1:0-17984 GCA_964559905.1 uncultured Aquiflexum sp. | reverse complement strand
TTTCCAATTTGCCGATAATATAGTTTTGATTTGTTTATAGATGTTTTCAAGTTATATTTTCCGGTTATCCGCTTCTTTGCCAGTAACGCTGTATAATTCTTCAAGCGGACGCCTGCCTGTCCGGTAGGCAGGGAAGACCGATGTACCGGGCATTTCCGTTGGTAGACAAGAATTTAAATAGATATCAAATCTACAGGCATCATTGAGTATATAAATTTTATTTTCTATTGATTCAAATTCAGTCCCATGATAAGATATATTTTCTCTTCCCTTCTCATCTTATCCATAATTGGCGGTCCTTCTAGGGCACAGGAAAAATACCGTGTGGTGATCATGACGGATATGACCCATGATGATGGTAATTCCCTGATCAGGTATCTTTATTATTCGCATTATTTTGATACAGAAGCCATCATTATCACCCAACAACTACCTGATTTTAACTATAATCAAAATGGTCCTTGGATCAAGGTCAATAATATTATGGATGCTTACCAAGAAGAATATGCGCAACTTAAAAGACATCATGAAGATTTCCCAACCTATGCTGAACTTGCAGGCGTCACAAAAAAAGGAAGAGGGGCATTGCCAATTATTTGGCTGACAAATGAGAAGAAATTTGCGCAGGAAATCGCGGGCCGGTATGTGGAAAGTGAATGGGGTGATATTACCTTTCATGATTGGATAGGAAATGGGCTAAATCCTAACGGAGAACCAAAAGATTCAGAGGGAAGCGAATATCTTCAGGAGGTTTTTGATAAAGAAGATGACCGGCCGATTTTCGTGCAAATGTGGGGAGGTCCCATTACATTTGTTCAGGCACTATACCGCTACAGAGAAAGAAAGGGGGAGGAAAAATTCAAGAAACTTCTATCCAAGATTCACATTTTCGGGATTCTTCTTCAGGATATCACTTTTGATTATATGATCGACCTGGATAAAGTTCAGGCTTTGAAGTGTAATAACATGGGAACTGTAACCTCAACTTTCCAAGGTGAAAGGGTTAATCCAGCCTGTTTTTTACATGACAATGGACATTTTTGGAAGTATTTAAAGGTGATGGATCAAAAAGAAGTCAATGGCAATGGCCCGATGTCAGCATATTATGATCATGGGGGAGAAGGGGATACACCTGCTTTTCTGTACCTGATAAGTGCGGCACTTGGTCTCAATGATCCATTGGATCCTACCCAGGGAAGTTGGGGCAGCATGTTCCAGTCTATGGGAGAGCAATTTCCGGATGGCTATTTTCATACCTGTGGATTGGAAATAAGCGAATTGGAACGATGGATTCCCGCTGCAAAAACCAGTTTCTTGAACAGGTTACAATATTCTACCAAAGGTCCTGAGGAAGTAAATCATGAACCTGTTGCCCTAATCAATGGTGCAGGAGGTAATCAAATTATCAGAATAAAAGAAGAACCTGGCGCCAGGGTCATTTTGGATGCATCAGGATCATTTGATCCGGATGGGGATGAAATCAATTTCAATTGGTTTTACTATCAAGAGGCCAGTAGCTATAAGGGTCAGTTTTCTTTAAATGAACCCAGCAAAGAGACGCAGGAATTAGAGCTTCCTCGAGATATGGGCAATTCTGAAATTCACCTGATACTGGAGGTAAGAGATAATGGCGCCCACGAATTAGTATCTTATAGAAGGATAATCCTTTCAAAGAAGTGAAGTAATTTAATTAATTGAAAATCAATGCTATAAATAAAATAAATCGATGACAATTAAGAAACAATGGTATGAAGCAATGTTTGAGAACTTTGCTCAAAAATACGACCAAGAGGAGTTTACCCAAGGCACGGTTGGGGAATGTGATTTTCTCGAAAAGGAGCTTGATTTTAATAAAACCTTAAAAATCTTGGATATTGGTTGTGGGACAGGTCGGCACAGCATCGAATTGACAAAAAGAGGTTATGATATTACAGGAATAGATCTTTCTGCATCTCAATTAAATAGGGCAAAGGAAAAAGCAGCACTTCTTAATCTTCAGATCAACTTTATTGAAGCTGATGCCAGAGACCTTCCTTTCCTCAATGAATTTGATGTTGCCATCATGCTGTGTGAAGGAGGATTTCCTTTGATGGAAACCGATGAAATGAATTATGAGATATTGAAGCAGGTTACCAAATCATTAAAAAACAAAGGCAAATTCATCTTTACTACGCTCAATGGTTTATTTCCACTCTACCATTCTGTCGAAGCCTTCACCAATAAGGAAAATGGATCAACCGGGACCACATATCGCAGTAATAGTTTTGATTTAATGACCTTTAGAGATCATTCTATTACTGATTTTATTGATGATGGCGGGAATAAAAAATCAATAGAAAGCAATGAAAGGTATTATGTGCCAAGTGAAATAAAATGGATGCTGAAATCATTGGGATATACTAAAATAGATATCAATGGAGCACATTTGGGCGCTTTTTCAAGAAACGACACCTTAACAACTGAGGATTTTGAAATGCTGGTCATTGCGGAGAAGTAATCTGAATAGATACTATCAATATGAAATATTTTGGATTATATGGCCTGATTTTCTGCTTGCTAGGGGTATCCTGTCAACAATCCAAAAGAGATGAACTTGAAAATTCAATGGAAAAAACTTCCAAAGATTATATCCGTGCCATACCGGGAAATGATGGTCCCTTGGATTTGGATTTGGTGAAAAGGGGAGAGGTCTTGATTGCCTATGCTGATTGTTACGATTGTCATAGAACCGAAAACAGATCAAAGGGCCCTGCCTTTCAGGATATAGCCAAAAGATATCCTGTTCAACAGGTTTATATGGATCATTTAGCCAGAAAAATTATCAATGGAAGCACAGGGGCATGGGGATACCCTGTGATGGATCCTCATCCAAATGTTTCAATGAAAGAGGCCCAAACCATGGCCTCTTTTATATTGTCCTTAAAGAATAAGTAGGGGTTTATTTCAATTTAAAAACCCTGGAGCTTTGTATGCTGGATTTGGATAGGTATAAAATCCTTCTCCTGTTTTTTCACCAAGTTTACCTTCATCGATATATTTTTTTAAAAGTGCGGCAAAGGCTTGGGAGGCTTTATCGGGCATTTTGTGGGTTACATGCCATGCTGTATCCAAACCAATAGTGTCCAGAATCCCGAAAGGACCACTTGGCATCCTGAAATTGACCATCCAGGACTTATCTATATCCTCAATACTTGCTACCTCACCTGTCAGCAACTTCCCTGCTGCACCAATAAAAGCCATCAACATGCTGTTGAATATATAGCCTGGATTCTCTTTTTTAACCAAAACCGGTACCTGTTCCAAAGATTTCCCAAATTCCATTAAGACGGGGATTAGTTTTTCATCCGTGTCGGAATGTGGCATAATATCTACCACTTTGGCATAAAACACATCATGGAAATGCAAAGCACAGAATTTTGCAGGATGTCCTGAGATGTCCGCAAACATGGAGGGAAGCAGAAATGATGTATTGGTAGTGAAAATGGTTTTTTCAGGTGCAATTTTTCCAAATAACTCCCAAACTTGATTTTTGACCGTCACATCTTCCAAAACACTTTCATTGATGATGTCCGCATCCAAAACAGCTACGTTCGGGTTGTCGGTAAAAGTTATACCCGAAATTGCATTTAGTCCGGCTTCAGCCTCCAAACCGCTGCTTTTGGCCAATTGATTCACTATTTTCTCCATTAATTTTTTTGAATTGTCCAAAGCTGCAGGACTGATGTCATACACAGCAACTTTGTACCCGGATAACGCAGATTGGAGTGCTACTCTTGTTCCAAGAGTGCCGGCGCCTAAAATGCAAACATTTTTGATTTTCATATACCTAAATTTTTTCTGTTTTGATACTTTTTAATGCTGTTTTCCCACAGGCTCTGACCACGTGAATCAAACCTGCAAATCGGGGATCTTGGGAAAACCCTAATGTATATCTTTTATAGATTTGTTGCGCAATTACACCGACTTTAAATAAGCCAAAAGCATAATAGAACAGAATATGATCAAGTTTCAGATTGCTTTTGGAAGCATAGTAGTCAATGGCTTCCTGTCGGGAAAAATTTCCCGGGGGATATGTGAGATTAAACATTTTTAAAGTGTCAGGGTCCTTTTCTTCTGCCCAATAGGCAAGAGAAGTTCCCAAATCCATCAAGGGGTCCCCAACGGTAGCCATTTCCCAATCCAATACAGCTTTGATTTCCGGATCTTCCGGTCCTGTCAAAACAAGATTGTCATATTTGTAATCATTGTGGATAAATCCGATATTTTCATTTTTCGGCATATTTGTTTTAAGCCAATCACTGACAATTTCCATCTCTGCGAGTTCATCAGTCTTGGATCGAAAATATCTTTCAGACCAGCCCTGAACTTGTCTTTCAACATATCCTTTAGGTTTTCCCAATTCAGACAATCCTGATTCTTCCAACTCCAGATGATGGAGTTCCAAAAGACCGTCCATGGTGTTCTGGGATAGTTTTCTAAAAAAATCCGTATTCAAATCCATTCCTTCAGGAATCCTGTTCCTCAAAATCAATCCATCCACTTTTTCCATGATGAAAAACGGCGCACCGATCACATCTTCATCCTCACAGCAGATAATTGGATCAGGGATTTTTTTATAACCGGCCTTTTTTAAAGCTTCCAAAATCCGAAACTCCCTTACCATGTCATGGGCTTTACTGATTTTCAATCCCAAAGGCGGTCTTCTCAGGACATATTGCCCAGAAGGTGATTGAATCAGATAAGTAAGGTTGGAATACCCGCCTTTAAATTGACTGATTACAGTAGATTGGGGATCAAGTTTCAGGTTGGTTTCTAAATACGGGAAAAGATTTTCCAGTCCTTTAGGCTCTTTATTCATGATTCATGTAGAATTTTAAAATGCTTCTGGCCAAAACAGACTTGTGCACTTCATCCGGTCCATCATAAATTCTTGCCCCACGTTCATGTCGGTACCAAAAAGAAAGTAAGGTATCATCTGTAATTCCCAAGCCACCATGTACCTGAATGGCCTTATCCAATACTTTCATCAGGACATCAGAAACGAAAAACTTGATGGTTGAAATATCTTCTTTCGCAGCTTTGGCCCCGAATCTTTCTATTTGATAGGCTGTGTTCATGACCATTAATCTTGAAGCCTTGATAGCAGCAGAGCTTTCAGCAATCCAATTTTGGATGGTCTGTTGAGAGGCTAGCGGTTTTCCCGGATCCAATTCTCTATAGACTGCCCTTTTGCACATCAAATCCAAAGCCCTTTCGCAGATGCCTATCCACCTCATGCAATGGTGGATTCTTCCGGGGCCTAATCTTTCTTGGGCTAAAACAAAACCTTGTCCTTCAGAACCTATAAGATTGCTTACAGGTACCCGGCAATCTGTGAAGCTTACTTCTCCATGAGACATATAGTCTTCTCCCACATCTCCCATAATGGGTATATTTCTGATCAATTTATAACCCGGATTGTCCAAAGGCACTAAAATCATGCTCGCTCTTTGATAAGGGTTAGGATTTTGGGGATCGGTAATGGCCATTACTATGGTAAAACTTGCCCCATCCGCTGAAGACGTAAACCATTTATGCCCATTGATGACATAATGGTCACCATCTCTTATGGCAAGAGTGGAAAGATGTTTGGGATTGCTTCCCGCATGTTCCGGTTCAGTCATGGCAAAACAGCTTCTTATTTCACCTCTTTGCAAAGGCTTCAGATATTGATCTTTAAGTTCTTTGTTGGCAAACTGATGCATCAATTCCATATTTCCTATGTCAGGTGCCTGACAATTAAAAATATAATGTCCCAAAGGACTGCTGCCCAAAACTTCCGAAATTCCGGCAAACTCAAATAAAGTTAGTCCTAGTCCACCCTCGGATTCTGAAAGGTGTGGAGCAAAGAGATTCTCTTTTTTGGCCAACTGCCGAAGGGAATTTAATTGAGGCAGGTGTGCTTTGAAAGATCCGTAAATTATTTCTTTTTCAATTGGATAAAGATGTTCCTTTAAAAATGCCCGGTACCTTGGTAATAGTTCTATTGTGCGGCTTGATGTCAGGAATTCCGAATTGCTCATGGATAAACTGATTTAAATTGTGAAACCACCATCGGCTGTCAGAACTGCACCTGTGGTATAAGAGGAAGCTTTTGAAGCCAGAAAGAGTGCAACAGCCCCGATTTCCTCACTTGTTCCTGCTCTTTTGATGGCAAGTTTTTTTATTATTTGCTGCATGATTTTATCATTGCTCCATAAGGCTTCAGAGAATTTGGTTTTAACCAAACCAGGGCAAATCGCATTTATCCTTATTTTATGGTCTCCCCATTCTTTTGCGTAAACTTTAGTAAGGGAAATCAAAGCGGCCTTGCTGACACTGTAGATACCCAAGCCCTGTTCGGGGGAAATTCCGCCAATGGAGCTGATATTAATGACAGATGCTATTGGTGAGGCCCTGAGGTAAGGAAAGCAAAGGTTCATCAGGTGGAAAGGTGCCCGAACATTTACCTCCATAATCTTATCAAAAGCTTCCAAACTGGTATCATGTACTGGACCAAACACCGGATTACTGGCAGCGTTGTTCACCAATACATCTATCTGTCCATATAATTCTATGGTCTTTTGAACCAGATTTTCCAATTCTTCTGTTTTTCCGACATTACAAGCTATTCCAGTCACTTCATAACCTTTACTTTTAAGTTTATCCGCCATTTCATCAAGTACATTCTGCTTTCTGCTACTGATTACAACTTTTGCACCGGCAGCGGCAAAAGTTTCTGCAATGCTAAATCCTATACCTTTACTCGCTCCCGTAACCAGAGCCACACCATTCATCAATGAAAAAAGAGTTGATAGATCCATAATATTTGTTTTTTTGAGTGTCTGAACAAGTTAAATAATTTACTTTTCTTAGGCTACCCATATTTAAAAAAATATTATGCATACCGAGTATTTTTTTTTAACTTCCAGTTCAAAAAAACAACAATAAACAAATCCATATAGCATGAAGCAGGTAATATTTAACCAAACTGGACTGCCCAATGAAGTTTTAAAATTGGAAGAGGCACCTATTCCACAGCCAAAACCAAATGAAGTAAGAATTAGGGTAACTGCCAGAAATATCAACCCTTCGGATATTATGTTTGTGCGTGGCATGTATGGGATCGCACCCAAATTGCCTAGCAGTGCAGGTTTCGAAGCAGCAGGGGTAGTTGATTTGTCTGATGAGAAAAATACGATACCAGTTGGAACAAGGGTTATTTTTACAAGTATAGGAACTTGGAAAGAATTTGTTTGTGTACCTGCGCAATTGGTCATTCCTACACCTGAAGGTATGTCAGATGAGGTCGCCTGTCAGGCATTTATCAATCCATTGACAGCCTATGGTATGCTGGAAACCAGTGGGCTGATACGAGGAGATTGGGTTTTGATCACAGCAGGAGCTTCTGCTTATGGAAAATTAGTCATTCAAATGGCCAAACAAAAAGGTATCAATATAGCCTGTACCGTGAGAAGGGATGAGCAAAAAGCATATTTGACAAGTTTGGGGGCTGATTTGGTGATTAACACTGAAAAAGAAAAACTTCAAAAAATCATTATGGAAAAGACAGGTGAGGGGGTCAACGTGGTTTTTGATGCTGTTGGCGGTACTTTAGGTGCAAGGGCTTTATCCTGCCTCAAAAACAATGGCAAAATGATGGTGTTTGGATTATTGAGTTTGGAAAATATTCCTTTGAATTCAGGTCTTTTGATTTTTAAAAATATAAAAGTTGAAGGTTTTTGGCTAACATCTTATTTGGAAAGCCTTAGGCAAGAAGAAAGAGAAACTGCATTCAGAACCGTTTTTACCCATTTGATTTCCAATAAAATCAAAGTTGACATTCAATCTACTTTTCCATTGGATAAATTCAAAGAAGCTCTTGAGGAATACGAGAAGGAAGGTAGAAATGGGAAAGTGATTTTGGTGTCTTAGCAGCCGGGAAAATATTCATCAGATTTGAAAAATGGGAGGTAAGCTAATCTCCCGCTTTCCATTTTCCTGCTATTGCATCACCAAAATATTCCCTGCCACATCTTTTGACATGAAGATTGATTTTTTATTATCCACCAGAATTTCAATGGATCCATCAAATTCCACCTTATCGGTTATTTTGATTCTTGCACCTATGTAGGCGCCGACTTTGTCCAAGTACCTCAAAAATGCCGCACTACTATCTTTGACTGCGACTATCTGCCCTGTCGCATGTAGGTCAAGTTCATTGAGTGGCATTCGTGGTCTTGACCGTACATCGCCATATTCATCAGGAATAGGATCTCCATGGGGATCAAATTTTGGAAAGCCTAAATATTCATCCAACCTTTGGATCAAAATTCTGGATTTGATATGTTCCAGTTCATCTGCAACTTCATGGACTTCATCCCAGGAAAACTTCAGTTTTTCAACCAAAAACACTTCCCACAATCTGTGCTTTCTTATGGTTTGAAGAGCTGATTTTTTTCCTTCTTCGGTAATATGTACTCCATAATATTTTCTGTATTCGATCACTTCTTTATCGCCCAATTTTCGGAGCATATCAGAAACAGAGGCAGGTTTTGTTTTCATTTCTCCTGAAATATCATTTGTTGATACCCCTTTTTTTCCTCCTTCCGATATGTGGTAAATGGCTTTCAAATAATTCTCTTCTGCGTAGGTGAGTTGGTTCATATCTTTTTATTGAAGTTATAAATATAATAAATTAGTCTGTACTAAAAAATAATTTAATATAGACTAAATCACATGTGGATAACCTGAAGTCATTTGTGATTTATCTTTTAGATATATCTAAAAATTAAATTAGCCATATATAAATATAATTTTAAGTCATTATTTTACAATGATTTAAAAGTAAATATTTGCTTATTGAATTTCAATTTTTAGGAAATACTGGGAGTTTCCAAATACTCAAATATAGTTTCCGGAAAGGGGAAGTGGTGGATAACTTTCGGGGTATTTGGAATAGAAATAGTTACCATTAACTGGAAAAATGGATCTGAAAAATCTAAAAAGATGATTAATTCACCGGACAAATACCATCAGAAAATTCAAATGGAAAAGAATTGATTTATCAACCTTTGTGGCAGTTTGAATAATTGTGGAAACAAAGACACTAAGTCACAAAGAGATTAATGGTAAAACCGATACTTAATTGGGCAATAAATTGAAGGGCAATTTATGATTTAGCCTCAATCTCCCTATTTGCTGGAAAGGCGCTCAATGACTTCTAAAAATTCAGATTCCTGACTAGTCCAAAGCACCTCATTTCCTGGAGAAGAGACAAAAAACTGTTTAGCCAAAAACAGGTCAAAAGTAGTTTTGCAATTTTTCATATCCGAAAAATCAATTTCCATTCCTCCGGGATATGGGGCAAGGATTTGATTCCATTTTTGGTTGGGACTGATTAAACATGGCTTTCCCAACGCCAGGCTTTCGTAAAGTTTGCTGGGGATTTTCGGACTGATGCTGGGGATTTGATGGTAAGGCATCAAAATAATATCCGCTTCGTTGTAGGCATTCAATATCTTTTCATATTCCAACGGAGTGTTTGAAGCAGTAAGTTGAATCTGTGAATATCCTGAAACAGCTTCCAATAAATTTTGCAAGAAAGAATCTAAAGGTACATGACCAATTATCAACAGTCTGGATTGAGGGAAATGTTTGTGGATGGCTTTAAACCACTGAATTCCGTTCAAGATTCCATAGACTTCCGTAAGGGTTCCTGGCATCAAGAATGTCAAGGTTTTTTCAGAATTGATTTTATAAGGCTTTACAAATTTTGATTTTCCATAAAATTTATTTTCCAAAATCGAATATGGCCTGAATGTTTTCATATCTTCCCTGTAACAGCGTTCTGCAAAAAAGAAGTGATCCACAAAATATTTTGAACTAAATTCAATAGTTTTTATCAAAATCAAAGCAGCGTATTTTTTGTATCCTGAAAGCGTTTTGTTTTGATTGACGTTAACACTATAATTTTCCTGAACATCATAAATCAATGCAAATCCTAGAAAAAATTTGCTAAATACCGCAGCAGGCAAAAGTTCATAAGTCGAAACAATCAGAATTTTAGGTTTATCTTTAAAAAGAAATTTTATCAGCTTCAGGTTTGTAAATATCCTTGAGTGGTTATTTCTCTTTTGTGAATATAGGCTGAGGAAATTGATGAATTTATCAGGATATTCTTTTTTTGATGAAAATCCTATGATGTTAATCTGGTATTTATTTGTTTCACGCATTGAAAGTCCAAATTTGTAATAAGCCCTTGTGTCTTTTACAGGTTTGAGTACTGAAGCGATTGCGATTTTGGAAAGCTGCATGAATAATTTTAAATTCTTTGGGTCAAAAATATGGAATTATTGAAGTCGATTATCGAAAATGCCTGGGAAAACAGGGAATTGTTAAATGAAAAGGATGTCGAAATTGCTATCAAAACCGTAATAGCGGAATTGGACAGCGGTAGATTAAGGGTTGCCGAACCATTATCCGATGGTTCATGGCAAGTCAATGAATGGGTTAAAAAGGCAGTTGTATTATATTTTCCCCTTCAAAAAATGAGGACCATTGAAGTAGGTCCATTTGAATTCCATGATAAAATAGCGTTGAAATCCAATTATGCAAAGCAGGGAGTGAGGGTAGTTCCCCATGCTGTGGCACGCTATGGCGCATATTTAGCCAAAGGAGTGGTCATGATGCCATCTTATGTCAATATCGGTGCTTATGTGGACAGTGGCACGATGGTTGATACTTGGGCTACTGTAGGTTCATGTGCGCAAATTGGAAAAGATGTGCACTTAAGCGGAGGAGTGGGTATCGGAGGTGTTCTTGAACCTGTTCAGGCCTCTCCTGTTATTATCGAAGATGGTGCTTTTATTGGTTCCAGGGCTATAATCGTAGAGGGAGTTAGAATTGGAAAGCAAGCTGTTATTGGTGCAGGGGTAACATTGACTGCAAGTTCAAAAATAATTGATGTAACCGGAAAGGAGCCAAAAGAGTATAAAGGATTTGTTCCCGCAAGATCGGTGGTTATACCCGGATCTCTTACCAAAAAATTCAACGCAGGAGAGTTTCAGGTTCCCTGCGCGTTGATCATTGGCCAAAGAAAATCTTCTACTGATTTAAAAACTTCTTTGAACGAGGCCCTCAGGGAAAACAATGTAGCTGTTTAATCATTATTTAAGTAAAAATGAAAATCTTGAATTGGGTCTTTGCCGCCCTCATAGGCAGTGTATTGATGCTTGGTGCCTGTTCACAAGGAGGATCAAGCAAAGGTGATGAACTGTTTAATCTAGGTAAATATAAAGAAGCTATTGCTGCCTACGACAGCTTTTTGGCGTCCAATCCAAAGAATGTAAAGGCCCTTTACAATCGGGGCAGGTCTTATGAGGAATTAGGCGATTTTAAAAATGCAGAGAAGGATTTCTTGGCCGCTTTGGATCAAGATTCAAAAAACATTCAGGTATTGTTGAGCCTTTCGAATATTTATCAAAAACAGAAAAACCATAGTTCGGCGCTTTTATACGCAGATTATGCTGTGGAAATTCCCGGCGCTCCTGCAATGGCTTATTTTATGAAAGGTAGGGCATTGCACCAAATAGGAAATACGCAGGAAGCACTGAGAGAATACAGCGCGGCCATAAAAATGGATAAGGATTTTGGGCAAGCTTACTATTATCGAGGAATGTTGAAAATTGCAACGGATAGGAAAAAATCAGGTTGCGAAGATATTAGTCTTGCTATCAGATTGAATATTGCTATTGCTCAGGAGGCAAGTGATAAATACTGTAAATAAAAGTGAGACGCGAGACACAAGACATAAGATTTAGAAATCTTTCAATCTTCCACATTGAATTCTGTTCTAAATCTAATTTCTGAAATCTAAAATCTAAATCCACCTTGCCCCTCAATGCCCTGCAGAATGCCTTAAGCGTTCAAATTTTTGGGACATATTTCTTGGTTCAGCTTGGTGGTTGCAGATTTCTTCAGAAATCAATCTACCCTGCCCTTTACAGGTTCTACAGTCAGAAACTTCTATCAAGGATCCATTGCATCTTGGGCAATCAAGCCTACCATCTCCGCCACATTTATCACATTCATGATATTCTATTATATTGAAAATATTTTTTTTGGTCACCAATCCATTTCCCATGCATTTAATGCACCCAACCACTCCTTTGGCTTTGCAAAAAGAACAAGATTGTTCCAAAATTCTATTTCCATTACAAGTTGGACAACCATAATAGCGATATCCTCTAAAATCACAGAATTTGCAAGTTGAAATTTCGTCCAGATGGTTTTTTAGTTTCTGTTGAAGAATTTTTGCCTGCTCATAATTGTCGCCTTGGTATCCATTGATTTCCAGATATTTTTCAAGGAAACTTGAACTGTTATCAAATTGGCCTAACTGGAACAAAGTTTCAGCAAAAAAATAGGGCATTTCAGAAGGTATGGGCAGGTTGCTTTCAATGATTTGCCTGAAGTATGCATTGGCCATTTCAAAATCACCCTTTTCCATTTCGGCCAAAGCACTGTTCATCAGTCGGGAAGATCCGCCAAGAGATGGTTTCACTTGAGCGTAACTTTGAAAGCCAAACAGAAATAATAGACTGCCTAAAAGAAAAATTTTCGGAATGGAAAATACAGGATTTTTTAAACTACAATCAATCATTAAGCTATTTGAGGGTTATAATCTATGGCAAAGTAAATAGCTTTACTTAATAAAACAATGGCAGTGCATCAAAGAGCCTATATCCATCTTTTTTTCTGGAAAAATCGATAAAATTAAGCTTTATTGTTACAATTCGATTGCAATTTAAAATCAAAATAATTTATTTTGGAAAATTCAGTTCAATTTCAATATTGAATTTTTATTTCTCTTTTTATTTATATAAAAATGATACAATAAATTCTTAATAAAACCTCAAGCGATTTGATTTCTGGATTAATAGACCAATTCGGATTGGGTAAGGATCAAGCCAAAAATGCTATGGACCTTACAAAAGAAAGTTTGCTTTCTTCATTGGACAAAGGGATGGCTACCGGTAATACAGGGGATATCCTGAAAATGTTGAATATGGGGTCAGAGTTTCAGAGTTCATCCATGTTTCATAATATGTTAGGAGATCTGAGCAGTAATTATATTTCCAAATTAGGAGTTTCACCTCAAACTGCCTCTAAGATCAGTAATTTTATATTGCCAAAAATCATTTCAGCTATTTCCAGAAGTAAATCCGGCGCATTTGATAAATCAGACCTAATAAAAATGATCAGTCAAGGCGCAGGAGGCTCTTTGGCAGACAAGGCCGGAGATTTACTAAAAGGAGAATTAGGAAACTTATTTTAATAAACTTGATAACCTAAATTTTATTATTATGTCTAAAACAATCACTATGATTGAGGGTATAGGCCCTGCTTACAAAGAGAAACTGGCAAAGGCTGGGATTTCAACAGTTGAAGCACTTCTTGAAAAAGGAGCCAGTAAGAAAGGAAGAAAAGAAATTTCAGAAGCGAGCGGCATTGGGGAAGGAGTAATCCTGGATTGGGTCAATATGGCGGACCTTTTTAGAGTGAACGGAATAGCAAGTCAGTTTGCCGAGTTACTCAAAGCTGCAGGAGTCGATACTGTAAAAGAGCTCAGAACAAGAAACCCTGAAAATCTTCACAAAGCCCTTGTTGAAAAAAATGAAGAAAAAAAATTGACTAGGGTAGTACCGGCATTATCACAAATAGAAGATTTTATCAATTATGCCAAACACCTTGAACCTATTGTAACACATTAAAGGGAATCCTTTTTCATAAAAAACCTGAATACTTCCAAACTGTGTTCAGGTTTTTTTATTTTCGCTGAGTTAAAATTTCAATTTTCAATTTTTATTATGAGCAAATCTGAAGAATTCAAACAGCATCTTGAATTGGGTTATACATTCAAAGGTAATTCCATTATTCTTGGTACGGGAATTTTGGAAAATGAACCGATTCCAATGGCACAAGTCAAAGTTCCTTTAAAAACTTTTAACCGCCATGGTTTAATAGCTGGTGCTACAGGTACCGGAAAGACAAAAACCTTGCAGGTCATTGCAGAGCAGCTTTCTCTAAATGGAGTTCCTGTTGTGCTGATGGACTTAAAAGGGGATTTATCCGGCATGGCTAAACCCGGGACAATGAATTCACATATTGAAAGAAGAAGCAGTCTGATTGGGGTAGACTATCAGCCTGAAGGTTTACCGGTGGAATTGATGTCTATCAGCAATGAAAAAGGGGTGAAATTGAAAGCTACCGTATCTGAATTTGGGCCAGTGTTGATTTCACAGATATTGGAACTGAATGATACCCAAAGAGGTGTCATTGCTTTGGTATTCAGGTATTGTGATACCCATCATCTTCCCCTTTTGGATTTGAAGGACCTCAAGAAAGTTCTGCAATATATCATCAACGAAGGAAAGGCAGAGATTACAAAAGAATTTGGTGTAGTATCATCTGCGACGGTCAATACTATCATGCGAAAAATCATTGAGTTGGAACAACAGGGAGCGGAAAATTTCTTCGGGGAACTTTCATTCGAAGTGGATGATTTTGTGCGGACAGTTGACGGTAAGGGTGTTGTCTCAATCATCCGTTTGACTGATATTCAAAACAGGCCGAAACTGTTTTCAACCTTTATGCTCAGCTTGTTATCTGAAATCTACGAAACATTTCCTGAGCAGGGAGACTCTGACAAACCAAAATTATGTCTTTTCATAGATGAAGCTCATTTGGTTTTTTCCAACGCATCCAAGGATCTCATCGATAAAATAGAAGCCATAGTTAAATTGATCAGATCCAAGGGTGTTGGGGTCTTTTTCTGTACACAGACTCCAACAGATGTTCCCGATAATGTACTGGGTCAATTGGGATTGAAAATACAGCATTCTCTGAGGGCCTTTACAGCCAAAGACCGTAAAGCTATCACAAAAACAGCTGAGAATTATCCATTGTCCACTTTTTATAAAACCTCAGAAGTATTGACTGCAATGGGTATAGGTGAAGCATTGGTTACTGTTCTGAATGAAAAGGGCATTCCCACGCCTTTGGTACATACCTTATTGCGAGCGCCGATTTCCAGAATGGATATCCTAAGCCAGGATGAAATAGATCAGTTGGTTTCTCAATCTTCTTTGGTCAAAAAGTATAATGTTACTATGGATAGGAATAGTGCGTTTGAAATTTTGGAACAGAAAATTACAAAAGCAGAGGAAGCAGCTAGCCAAGGTAAAACAGCTTCCGTAGGAAATGGACGAACCCAAAACCGTACACCCAAGGAAACCAGTATCTTTGATGACCTGAGTAAGAATACCATGGTAAGACAAATAGGTAGGACTATTTTTAGAGAATTAACAAGAGGGATTATGGGTTCTATATCCGGAAAGAAAAGGAGATGATTTGTGGATAAAATTTCGATAGGAGTAATAGGGGCTGGAGCTGCGGGATATTTTGCTGCAATACATGCTGCCGAAAAAGGAGCAGAAGTAACAATTCTTGAAAAAACCTCAAAATCTTTATCAAAAGTAAAAATTTCAGGAGGTGGCAGGTGCAATGTTACCCATCATGCGCTAGAATTGTCCCAATTGATCAAAAATTATCCCAGAGGGGAAAAATTTTTAAGAAAAGTATTCAAGCATTTCTCAGTTAGAGATACCATAGATTGGTTTGAATCAAGGGGGGTAGAATTAAAAACAGAAGCTGATGGAAGGATGTTTCCTGTTTCAGATGATTCACAGTCTATTGTTGAGACTTTGGAATCTCAGGCTAACAAAAATAAAGTAGGGGTGACCTATAATTTTTCTGTAGTTGCTATTCAAAAAACACATGGAAAATTCCGGGTACTATCAAAAAACGACGAACTATTTTTCGATAAAGTAATTGTATGTGCAGGCGGAAGTCCCAAAAGTGAAGGGTTTGATTTTATTAAAAATCTGGGACACACCATTTCGCCACCGATACCATCGCTTTTTACTTTTAATACCCCTGACGAACCCATCAAGAAGTTGATGGGGATCTCCGTTCCTGATGCTTTTGTGAGACTTGAGGGAACCAAATTGGCTTACAGGGGACCTTTGTTGATTACCCATTGGGGTATTAGCGGACCGGCAATTTTAAAGCTTTCGGCTTTCGGTGCGCAATGGCTTTTTGAAAAGAATTATAATGCCAACGCACATATCCGCTGGGATGCGTCACTAAAAAGTGAGGAAGAAATTATTCAAAAGCTCAATGCTTTTAGAAAAGCGCATCCCAAGAAGAAAGTGATGACCAATCCGCTATTTTCCTTACCAGCAAGGCTTTGGGAACATATTTCAGAGAAATCGGGGGTCGAAAATGAGATTATTTGGCAAAATCTACCAAAAAAACACTTCCATAAACTAGTTCAAAATCTTTTTTGCTATATTGTCCACGTTAAGGGCAAAACTACGTTTAAGGAAGAATTTGTGACAGCAGGAGGGGTAGAATTGAATGAGGTTGATCCTGAGACCATGCAGAGCAGACTTATTGGAGGTTTGTTTTTTGCGGGAGAAGTATTGAATATCGACGGGATTACAGGTGGATTTAATTTTCAAGCTGCTTGGAGTACCGGATATTTAGCTGGAAGAAGTGCAAATCAAATAAATAAATATGCTTAATACCCCCCCGATCAATTTTGATAGGATTGATGAAATGGCTGAAGGTGACGCTGAATTTAAGGCAGAGCTTATTAGTGCACTATATAAGTCTTTGACCGAACTGAAAGAGAAGTATTTGGAAGGTGCGGAATTAAAAGATATTGAAATCATCTCCCAAATCAGACATAAAGTTAAGCCCGCTTTAGCCCTTTTCGAAATAAACAGATTGGACGGAATCATACAGGAAGGTAAGGAAATCCTAACTGAGAAGGGATTTGAAAAGGATTTTATGGAACATCTTGATTCCTTCCTTGATGCTGTTCAAGATGCCATTGATCAAGTTAACGTTAGTTTGGGCTTAGAAGAAAGACCCTAGTAGCTTATTAAGTTATTTTTTGAATCAAATCGACAAGCCGGTTGGAATAACCCGCTTCATTGTCATACCAACCTACAATTTTAACAAGATTTCCTTTTGCCGAAGTCAATCCTGCATCAAAAATGCATGAATGCGGATTTCCTATAATGTCTATGGATACAATCGGGGCTTCAATATATTCCACAATACCTTTGAAGGTAGTTTCAGATTGCTTTTTGAAAATGGCATTGATTTCCTCGGTGCTTGTTTCTTTTTGCAACAATAAGATCAAATCTGTCAAAGATCCATCAGGAACTGGCACCCGCATAGCAGAGGCTTCAATTTTGCCTTTTAAATGGGGTAATACCAATTCCATTGCTTTAGCAGCATTTGTAGTAGTAGGGATAATTGAATAGGCAGCAGCCCTTGCCCTTCTCAGATCACGGTGGGGGGCATCATGAAGGTTTTGGTCGTTGGTGTAAGAATGAACAGTGGACATAAATCCCTTCTCAATTCCAAAATGTTCATCCATAATTTTGAGCATTGGAGCAAGACAATTTGTCGTACAGGAAGCATTGGAGATTATATCATGTTCCTCTAGGAGCACTTCCTCATTGACTCCCAATACAACTGTAGGAACTTCTTTATCCTTTGATGGCGCGGTGATGATCACCTTTTTTGCTCCCGCTTTGATATGACCTTCGGCAAGTGCCCTTTCGGTGAATCTTCCTGTTGATTCCAGGACTAGATCAATGTTCAAGTCCCCCCATGGAATTTTTACTGGGTCTTTTTCGGCAAATATTTTTATTGTTTGTCCTTTTACTTTCAAGTCGCCTTCTTGGACAGTTATCGGGAAAGGATATTTGCCATGGATGGAATCGTATTGGATCAAATGTGCAAGCGTTGCAGGATCTGTGAGGTCATTAATGGCTATGAGGTCAATCCCTTCTTTTTCAAGCAAAAGCTTTAAAGTCAATCTTCCA
>CAZLJT010000048.1:0-18178 GCA_964559905.1 uncultured Aquiflexum sp. | reverse complement strand
GATTATTTGTCAAGCCGATGGTTTGTCAATTGGATCAATCAAGAGCTTAATATTAAGGTAGATGGGGTAAAGGAAATCGTTTCAAACCCTGAAATAATGAAAAAGGGGTCTTCTGTTTTTGACTTTTTTGCAAAAAATCTAGCTGATTTTATAATAAAGCAACAGAAGGAATTTCAAGCAGATAAAATAATTCTCGGAGGAAATATTTCTAAAGCACATCCCTTTTTTTTAGATAAGACGATCCAATATTTACAAAACCAAGGATTTTATATTGCAATTGAAGTTAGTCAATTGGGAGAAAAAAGTGCTGTTTATGGAGCCCTTTCAGCAATAAATTTGCAAAGGAATTTAAAGGAAAAAATATAGAGTTTTGATTTGGCTACTTATTTCCTTCAACAATAGTTTTGTTTGAACTTATTTTTTGAAGGATTTCTGCTCCAATCAATTTCCCTTGTTTAACCCCTTCTTCTATTGCATCTCTAAAATGAATTCCTCCATACAATCTCGAAATGGCAGCTTCTTCTGCAGCTTGATTAAAGGATTCAAAAGATCTTTCCGGCAGGCCAAAGTAAACTTCTGAGTCATCAATAAAATCGAAATCTTCCCCAAAAAAATCTGTTAGAATCATTGCGCTTGTAGTGGATACCACGCTATGCCCACTCGTATATTCCGGGAAAGGAGGTGTTTGCAATATAGGCCTCCAAGTCTGATCTACATACTTTTGAATAGCAGTTTCGGGTCTAATCCTATCCGAATCATACTTTTCTTCCCAGCAACTGACAAAGGCATCATGCAATGCCATAGATATTAGGGTATGAATATAGATGGTTTCCTGCCAAGGTAAATCCGCTTTTTGGCTGGCAATTCCGGTGATCCCAACCCAATGACCTCCGGGTGATATTTTCTTCATTCCAATAGCCATATGGCCGGAAAAACTCACCATAAATGGATTGCAATCCCAAAAATTCGCTATCAGATTTTGTTCATCTGTCAATTTTCCAGTTACTTCAATCACTTCATTTAATTGTTTTTTAAATGGACTTCCCTCCTCCAAACTAAATGGAGCAGGAGGTGCAGGTTTGAAGGCTTTTAGATCCTGCAGAAAAAATGTTTTCATGGTTCTCCATTCTGGTTCTATTGCAGCCATGTAGGCTGGAGGAGTTGGGTACCAATGACCCTCGTTTTTTTTGGGAGTATATCTTGTCAATGTACTTAAAGATGCGTAGCCGTCTTCACTGGCAATTTTCAATACTTCCGCGGCAATACCTTCCGCATAGGAAATTTGAGCATTCAGGTCCCTTTTGTTTATCCATTTTGATCGGATAAAATCGTTCTTTAACGCAACCTGCTTTTCCTCTAACAAAAACCCTGAAGGCATGATTTTTTTGCCTACTTCCAGCATGGTATAAGTTGCAATGAAGTAAGGGGATAAATTTTCTCTAATCTCATTGTCATATGAGGGCTTTTCTAAATTACTTCGTGTAAAAAGACATAATTCATCTGTTCCACTTTTATTGGTTTTATTCCAAGCTAAGTGCGCACCTAAAGTTGCATATGCATAAAATCTAGCTGCCGCCGGAGGTGAGGCCACATCTGTGACCATCACTTCTGTGATATAAAATAAGTTGTCTATCAGAATAGCAGTAGGAGGTTTAGCTTTGTTTTGGGAGAAAACTGAATTGCAATTGATAAAAAGAAAAAAAATAGATAGAACAATAGCTGGATATGGAAATTTCAACTTTTTCATTTCAGTCAGTTTCGCTATGAATTTGGGTGCTTTTGGTGGCACAATTAATTGAACGAAATATTCGCAGGAGAGATTTACCATAGGATTTAAATCGATTATTGAAGAATATCCTCAAATAATTTTTCATTGACAACGGCTACACCCCCAAGTAATCCGACTTCTTTACCCAATTTATAAAGGCTGATTTGCGTATTTTCCCTTGCCTTGGCCATACTGTAGATATTCAATGCCTGTTGGATAGGTGTGATCAAATATTGTTTTGCTTCGGCTACTGAACCCCCAATAATTATGAGTTCAGGATTGAGCAACTGAATCAATATGGAAATACCTCTGCCGAGATCGAGTCCGGCTTGTGAAAGTATGGTGATTGCTCTCTGATCTCCGGCAAGTGCTGCATCTACAACCAAATATGGCTCAAGTTCACCTTGATTTTCTTTCACTAATCTTGCTAAAATAGAATCCGAATCGGTAGAAATGGCTTCTTTTGCCATTCTTACTATAGCAGTTCCTGAGGCTACCGATTCCAAACAGCCTTTTTTCCCACAGCTGCAAGTAATATCGCTGGAATCAAAAATTGGGGAATGACTGAATTCTCCGGCAAACCCCGAGGCGCCTTGATAGATTTTCCCATCTATCAGAATCCCAAGACCAATACCCCATCCTATAAATATCCCAAGTACATTTTTGAAATTATCATTGTGGCCAAATTTGAATTCTGCTAAAGTCATAGCTCTGGCATCATTTTCCAAAAATACTTTTCTTTCCAATCTTGATTCGAAATTTTCAACCAGACTTTTTTTACCAAATTTTAAGTAAGTGTGGTTAATCCCATGTATAGAATCAATCAATCCGGGCATCGATATGCCCACAGCTATTATTTTTTCTTGGTTCAAATTACATTTAGAGATATAATCAATTATTACATCGCAGATTTTCTCAAATGTTTCTTTTTCATTATTCAAGGTAAGCCTAATGGTTTCAGGTTCGGTGACCAATTCATTGGAACTATTATATATGGCTACCCTTAACCTGAATTTATTTAAATCGACACTAAGAATATAAAATGCATCTTTATTCAGCTGATAAAGATCCGGTTTTCTGCCTCCCTGGGATTCTGCCCGCCCATTTTTTATCACTTCACCTGAACCCATCAGATCATTTAGCAGGGAGTTGACTGTTGGTAAAGAAATGCCAACCTGATTACAGATTTCACCTGCAGTATTATTCCCTTTGATGTAAAGATTCTTTATTAATTTCAGTTTGTTGATATAACTTTTGGTTTCTACAACACCGGATATTTTTTCCAGGGATTTTTTAGGATCTATTAGGTTCATTATATGTAATTTATTTAGACAATAAAAGAATTTCTAAAGAATATCAAAAGACCTTATTGAAAAAAATCTAATATCAATTTGTTTTTATTTGGCTATATGAAAAATAAACTGATTATTTATCCTAAGTTAAGAAAGAATTTTATTTGAAAATGATTTTTTCCGTAGGAAATGAAATCTTAAATCTTTCTTAAAATGTTAACTTTGGTACTTTATAATCTTTATTTAATAATTGCATCATGATAGAAAGCAAAAATCTGGAAGAACGAAATCCAAAAGAAGTGATTTTTGAAAAATTGGAGGAAGAACTTATTTCTCAAGATTCATGATTTCTCAAAAGGATTTTGAGAGACCCTGGGGAGGTTTTTTTGTGATCGATGAAAACCAAATACAAGAATTCAAAAAAATATTTTTCAATGAATTGGTTTTAGAAGATGAGCAGTTTATGCGAAAATTAAGCCCAAAACTTCTATTGGTTGCGCCAAATAAAAGACTTTCGTGGCAGTATCATAAAAGGAGAGCGGAAGTATGGAAACTGATAGAAGGTATGGCAAGTATCGTAAGAAGTGATACAGATGAGCAAGGGCCTTTGAATGAGCTGAAAATAGGAGAGATGGTGCATTTGAAGCAGGGAGAGAGACATCGCTTGGTTGGCGGGGATTCTTGGGGCATCATCGCGGAAATCTGGATGCATACAGATCGTGACAATCCATCAAATGAAGAGGATATCATCAGGGTTGAAGATGATTTTTCAAGAAAATAAAAGGGACCGGCATGCCGGTCCCTTTTATTTAATTTCCGCCTCTGGTATTTCCTCTAGATGAAGATGCAGATTTTGAATTGCTATTTGAATTGTTTCTGGAAACAGTTGACCCAGGGTTTCTTGGAGGGTTGGATTGTGGTTTGGCCATTGGTTGAATTTGTCTGGTTTGTGTTCTGCTCCCAGTGGAGGCTGGACTTGTTTGTTGATTGGCAGGTTGGGCTTGTCTATAAGTATTACCGTTGGTAGAGGCAGTGCGTTGCTTGACTCCCCTGTTCTCTCTTGAATTCATAGCAGGGCTTTTACCAATATTTGAGGAGTTTGAAGCTTTGGATTGGATTCCTCTATTGGTTGTACCTACGTTGGAATATCTTTCTTTTTGCTGAACAACACCCTCATTTCCAGAAGAATTTGAAGGACTTCTTGGGGGTAGATTCATAGATTGGTTTCCCGAAGCAGTTCGTCCGCTTGTTCTGATTTCTGCGTTGTTATTTCTTTGGGGAGTTAATGCCACTCCAGACATGCTATCGTTGTTTCTTGAAGAGCTGACTTGGCTTACAGACCGCTGCTTATATTCCTCAGCAGTGTACGCTTTGGAGGGCCTAGCAGAATTTCTTGAAGGTTCATTTTCTCTTATTTGAGGACGATAAACACTGAGGCTGTTATTGTTCACAACAGTTCTTCCAGGTCTGTTCGAATCATTTACTTGGTACACAGGGACCCTTGATCTTGTCACTCTTTCCACCTCTCTTCTAGATGGCCCTGCTATATAGGTTTGGTTATTGTGGACATAAGTATTGTTTATAGTTATCGTCTGTTGATATATATTGGCTATCTGATAAGAAGGCACATAGTATCTGAAAAAATTTCTATGTCTAAATCTTCTTTGAGGTACAAACACCCAATGGGACATGGGGATATGAAATGAAACATTTATTCCTATGCCAGGGCCCAAGGGTGCCCAACCATAATAACCTCCACCAGTCCTCCAATTGACCCAAGCTGGACCCCATTCATATCCTGGTACCCAAGCCCAGCCATAAAAATTGCTCCAGAACCAACGCCCATAATGAAAGGGAGCCCAACCCCAAGCGTAATTTGAAACCCAAGTATTTCCAAAATTGGTCATTGTCCAATAACCATTGGTTGCATAAGGTTGAAATTCCCTTTCGACAAAGGGTATCCAAACATATCCATAATTGGGATCCATTACCCAATCACCAAAAGGACTGAGTTCGTTATAGAAGACCTGGAAGTTTACTCCAAGATGAGGAGAAGCATCCGCTTCATGACTATTTATCATACTTAAGCCTAGCAGAAGCATGAAGCTGAAAGGGAAAAGGAATGATGTTTTCATAATAATATGGTTTAGTGCTTTGTGAAGTTTTACGACACTTCCATATTATAAGTTTGATAAAAATATAAATATAAATAATAAATATTTAGTAAAAACGTTTTAGCAAATTTTATAATTATATTAAATATTGGAAAAATTTAATTCTATAAAATAAAAAAAAACTGGTCAACCCAGTTTTTTCTTTATAGCATCTATTCTTTTTGCGATTTCCTCGGCCTCTGCCATCAATCGGTCTGCTTCTGTTCTATTACTGTGAGATAGTTTATGAGCTTTCTCCATAAGAGACTTATAATTCTCCTGTAACTTTTCTATTTCCGTTTTCTTCTTAAATAGTCCAAACATATTTTTTATTTATTTAACAAGAAAATCATCAAAGTGTTTATTGGAATTAGAATCTGAACTTCATTTCTGCTTCCATTTCATCTTCTTCCACGATTTCATCATTCTTAAATCTGATAATCTGCTCCAATCGACCACTTAAATTATAATATCGCCAAGGGCCTTCTTTTTTACCTTCAATCATATTGCCTTCGGAGGCCTTTTTTCCGGTTTCATGAAAATATGTCCAATTACCTTCAGGTTTACCCCCGGAGTAAGTTCCTTCAGACTCTTTGGTACCGTCTACATAATAGGTGATTCTTGTCCCGTTTCCATCTTTTAAGCTGCCTTTTTCTAACGTTTTGGACCCATCGTATGAAAAATAGTCCCCAATGTTCATAAGCCTTCCATTGTTCCAGAACTCTTCCTGTGTTAGCTGTTTATTATCATAGAATAATCCCCAAACACCGTCTTCAAAACCAAGGAAATAACTTCCAACTGATTTCAGTTGTCCCCCATCATAATAATAAAACCATTGGCCATTTTCTGACCCCAGGTTATATTCACCTTCAGCAATCAGAATTCCGATTTTGTTGAAATATTTCCAAAGCCCGGTTTTCAAATCATTTTTATATTCCCCAATAGAGTATATGTTTCCTTCTGGAAAAAAACTTTTCCAAAGCCCATCCTTAACACCGCTTTTATATTGTCCTTCTACAGAAATTTTACCGTTGGAATGGTACTCTAAATATTCTCCAATTGGGAGACCCAATTCGTATGTTTTTCTTTTGGAAAGAGATCTGTTTTGGAAGTATTCCTCCCAAGTCCCCACTGGCAAATCATTTTCGTATTTTTCAATACGCGCTACCCTTTTATTTTCATAGTAGAATTTCCACTCCCCTGTTTTATTGCCGTTGTCATCATAAAATTTTTCAGATTCTATTGTTTTTGTGCCTGGAAAATAAGTGATCCATTTCCCGATTGTCCTTCCATTTGCAAACTCTCCCTTTTCTTCCACCATATTGCCAAATGTATATCTGGTAAAAGGGCCGTGAGGTAAATTGTTTTTATAACTTGTCTCTACCACTAATTCTCCCCCGATTGCATAAATGACATATGGACCTTCCAGATTACCGTTTTCATAATTTTCTATCTGCGCCAGATCACCATTGTTATAAAAAGAAACCCATTTTCCGTGTCTTTTACCCTCACGGAACTGCCCTTCAGTCTTTACCTGTCTTGGGTTGACATACTCCGGTTGCATTACTCTACCATAATATTCTTTGTATGGGCCTACAGCTACGCTGTCATTGAATACCATCTCAATTTTCAATGCACCGGAGGAATCATATTCTCTGTATATACCGTTGAGTCTATTTTCCCTGTATTCTGCTTCAATATTCTTATTTTTGTTTGGGAAAAAGCTTGTTGTAACACCTTCTCTGCGTCCGTTTGAGAAATTTATGGTCTGAACTAGCGTATTCGATTTAGGGTTTTCAAACTTCCATAGACCCTCCATAACGCCATTTTTTAATATTCCTGTTCCAACCAAAGTGGAATCGGAATTATATAGGGCAACCATATTGGTAACATCCTGTGCATAACACGTGATATTGATCAGGATGCAGGAAATCAGTACAAAAATATATTTCATGAATAAAGAGTTCAGGTTTGAACTAAATAACGGTAAGTTATAATGGACGGTTCTAAATTAAATTAATTTGCGATATAAGAAAAGGATTAGAAATGATTATCAAAGATAAACCTAATTTCTTTTTTTAAAATAGAATATGTTTTTTCAAAATCAGGTTCCGATTCAATTTTCTTGAAAACCTGAAAATAGTGTGACAGAGATGGATAATTGGTATTTGAGATAGATGCTATTTTTTCTCCCCCATCAATAATTTTTTTGTATTCCCATGGAGAAGGTTGATTTGATATTTGATAGGAATTATCCAGTCTTTGGATGGAGGATTTCATTTTTCCGAAAGTTGACTTTCCATAAAGTACAAATAGATAGAGTCCATGTCCCCACCAATTCAGTAATCTGATATTCCAACCTGTATCTTCATCAAAATCCCTGACCATATCCAACACCTGGTATGGACAGTTTTCTAACCTGTAACCCATGGAAATTTTAGATCCTTTTGACCCATGATGCTTAGTCCTAATCATCTCCTGTGGGAATTCATCGGCTATGAGTTGAAATAGTCGGGTATAGAGATCAGATTGCGCTTTTATTTTTTCAAATAATTCTTTGTCTTCAAATAATTTTAAATCAAAGTATTCCACTGTCATTTTTTACCAATTCAATAGTGCAGATGCCCATGCAAAACCGCTGCCAAATGCCGCTAAACATACCAAATCACCTCTTTTCAATCTGCCTTGTTCCCATGCCTGACTCAATGCAATGGGGATAGTTCCAGCTGTAGTATTTCCCAAAAACATGATGTTGTTGAAAACTTTTTCATCAGGAAGTCCCATTTTTTGTTGGATATAATTGCTGATTCTTAGGTTGGCCTGATGGGGTACGAGAAGATCAATTTCAGATTTGTCTTTTCCATTTGCCTCCAGAGCTTCTTCAATGACTTCCTGAAATCGGACAATGGCATGTTTAAAAACCGCATTGCCATTCATTTTTAAAAAAAAGTCTCCTCTTTCTATCAGTTCAGCAGAAACTCTCACCTTACTGCTGCTGCTCGGTGCGATACAATATAGTTCCTCGGCATGTGCACCATCTGCATGTAGGTGGGTAGAAAGAATTCCAGGTTCATCAGCTTCTACAGCACTTAATACAGCCGCTCCGGCACCGTCTGCAAAAATTACAGCACTTGATCTTCCCTCATCACTTTTATCCAAAGCAGATGATTGGATTTCCGCTCCGACTACAAGGATATTTTTGTACATACCTGTTTTGATAAACTGGTCTGCTATAGACAAGGCATAGATGAATCCCGAACAAGCATTTCTGATATCCAATGCACCTATGCCTTTCATCCCCAATTCTCTTTGTAACAGTACGCCATTACCAGGCAAAAAATAATCAGAAGTGATGGTAGCGAAAACGATGAAATCAATTTCTTTTGCTGATAGCCCTGCTCTTTCCAAAGCCATTTTCGAAGCTGAAACAGACATACTTGTAACAGTATCTTTTCCGGGAGTAAACCACCTTCTTTCGTGAATACCTGTCCTTTCCACTATCCAATCATCATTGGTGTCCATAATGGTCGACAAGTATTCATTGGTAATTATATTTTCAGGTACATAATGCCCTATTCCGGTTATTCTGGATTTTTTCATAATGATAAAAGTTGTTTGGGTTTCCCAAGATGACCTTTCACCAAGGTTGTTTAAACAAATATCTTATATACAATGGGGAATACCAAAAAATCAATTTTAAAGCGCATTTTATATGGTTTGGTAGGTATTTTTATTAAATATTTGGGGAAGACATTTATTGAATTCTCCCTTGACTCTTCAATTTCCAAAACCTATACAATCCGGCCACTGACATCCAACTTGGGTTGGCGTATTCATAAACCTTGATCAAATTCTCATCACAGCCATCTGCTTTCAATTGAGTTTTGGTATACTCCATAAACAATGGGATGACTTTTTGTTGATCTGTATTTGCATCGAAATGGGGTTTGATCCATTTGCTCCAATCGTGCAGCATGTAACAGAGATTGTCCAAGTGTTCATTGACATTATTGATAATCCCGAAATGTGTCAAAAACAGATATTCCGGTTTTTCTGCTTTCAAAATAGCCAATGAGACTTCCCAATCTCTGATGTTGATATCAGGTGGTGGGCAAGGGGGTACGGCGGGGCCACCATTGATTTTAACTCCGGCAACATCACCTGTGAAAATCACATTTCCCATTTTCCATGCGATATGGTGAGTGGCATGGCCAGGGGTATGCAAAGCTTTGAATTTGATATTGCCAAACTCCAATTCCTCCTCGTGCTGGACTACAATAATCTGATCTTCAGGAATAGGTTTCATTTTTCCCCAAAGTCTTTCCATATCATCCCCATAAATCTGTGCAGCCGAATTCCATAGTTTTTCCGGTGACGCCAAATGCGGGGCACCGACTGGATGAACATAAATTTTGGCACCGATTTCGGCAAGTTTCCATGATGCACCTGCATGGTCAAAATGAATGTGAGTGAGTAAAACATGCTTGATTTCCTCCAGTTCATATCCATTTCTTTCTATACCCTCTTTCAACTGCTCAAATGTGCTTTCCGGCCCGGTTTCAACCAATATAGGCCCATGAGAAGTTTCAACCAAAAAACTGGCTATGGCCTCCTTGGTATCCAAAAATTTTAGGTCAATAATTGCTACGTTTTCCATTATCCGAATAAAGTATAATTGCCAAATTGGTCCATAGGAGAGGTCTTTCTGATGATAGCAGGGCTGTCATTCCCAACACTATTTACCAAAGGAGAAACGGTGTAGCTGATCATATCATTTGCGGGATAGGTTCCCAATAGCTTAATCAGTTCCTCCTCTTTACTGTATTTATCAAGCCATTTTTTCTCATCATCCTGATTTAGTATTACAGGCATCCTGTCATGGATTTCAGAAACCAAGCTATTTGGTGCGGTTGTAAGTACAAGAAAAGTATGTTTGATTTCACCCTTTTCATTTTCATACTCTTCCCAGATTCCAGCAAATGCAAAAAGTTCCTCATTTGCAAGAGCAAAACGGTAAGGGGTTTTGGTTTTTTTTCCGATTTTTTTCCATTCAAAAAAACCATCCGCAGGAATCAGACAGCGTCTTTTTTGAAAAGATGTTTTGAAAGACACCTTTTCATTCACACTTTCCGCCTTGGCATTGATGAATTTTTGGGAAACAGGTTTATTCTTCGCGAAATCAGGTGTGATTCCCCAATAAAAATAGGAGAAACCTTTGGGACTATCAGATGTGATGACAGGGACCAATTGCGTTGGTGCGATATTGTACCTTGGTTTGAAGTCAGATAACATTTCTGCCTGAAATCTTTCCTCCAGTTCAATTTTACTTTTGCTTAATGAATATCTTCCGCACATGGGGTAAATATAGGTTTTTTTGAAAATTACTGATCTCCGGTGATAAATTCAAATGCTCTTTTTTCAGACCAATAGATATCTTCCCTTTTTCTTGGACTGAATCCAACATGTCCGCCATATTTTGGAAACTCCATCCATACAGTTTCCAATTGGCGGGCAAATTTTACTGGAAAGCATTTATCACTTAAAAAGGGATCGTTTTGAGCATTCAGGACCAAGGCAGGAACAGCGATGCCCTCGAGGAAATAAAGGGAGGAATTTTGTTCATAATAATCATGCGCATCTTCAAATCCGTGCAAAGGGCCAGTAAAGTGGTCATCAAAATCCTTTAAAGTTTTGATTTTGCGCAAAGTTCCCACGGGAATTTCATCAGGAAAAAACACCGCTTTTTTGGCAACTTTTTCTTTGAGTGTTGTTAGAAAGCGTTTGGCGTAAAGTATATTTTCTCTTCTTGAAATCTGAACAGACGAGCTTTCTAAATGAAGAGGAACTGAAATGGCGACACCTTTTCTGATTTTAGGATTTCTTTCCCGCTTTTCACCAAGGTATTTTAAGGTTAGGTTTCCACCCAAACTAAAACCAACCAAGTAGATAGAATCATAATCTTTTGCAGCGTGCTGAATCACAAAATCAAGATCATAAGTAGCTCCTGAGTGATAAAAAATTGCTTTTCTGTTCATTTCTTCTGAGCATCCCCGAAAGTTCCAGTTGAGCACATCAAATCCATTGATATAAAATTGTTTTGCCATCCCAATCATGTATGGGCGTTGGCTATTTCCTTCCAGTCCATGGCTGATAACGACTAGTTTTTTGCTGGCATTTTTTAGCCAGTCAAGGTCAAGGAAATCACCATCGGGAGTGTTAACCCTTTCTCTTTCAAAAGGTAAAGGGACTTGGCTTCTGAAAAGACCAGGTACTATAGTCTGTAAATGTCCATTAAAAAGCCATTTTGGATAATCGTAATCTGTTTTTTTTATTAAAGGCATTTTAAAACAAAAAGGAGCTTCAGGTACTTTACAATCCTGAAATTACCACTATTAAATTTGAATAAAGATATTTTAAGAACTATTTTTGACCTGCTTAAATTTTGAATAGGATATAAAAGCTTATGGCCGAAATAATACGAATGCCCAAAATGAGCGATACCATGGAAGAAGGGGTTATCGCA
The DNA here is from genome assembly GCA_964559905.1 of uncultured Aquiflexum sp. Taxonomy (GTDB): domain Bacteria; phylum Bacteroidota; class Bacteroidia; order Cytophagales; family Cyclobacteriaceae; genus Aquiflexum. Next base: position 6,442 of record CAZLJT010000048.1, on the reverse strand, counting down.
GCGTGGTTGAAGAAAGTTGGAGATGCAGTGAAGCCGGGAGACATTCTAGCTGAAGTGGAGACTGATAAGGCTACCATGGAATTGGAATCTTATGAGGAAGGAACTTTGCTGCACATTGGAGTCGAAGAGAAAGGCGCTGTACCTGTAAATGGGGTGATTGCTATTATTGGAGAAAAAGGTGAAAATATTGATGATTTGCTCAAGGAAATAGAGGATGGAGGTTCCTCTGCGTCAAAGGACAAAGAAGAAACTAAGAAGGAAGAGAAATCTGATGATAAGGAGGAAACCAAAAAGGAGGAATCCAAAAAAGAAGAACCTAAAAAGGAAGAGCCCTCAGAAGAAGAAGTAGACACTTCTGATGTAAATGCCACTGTGATCACCATGCCCAAAATGAGTGATACCATGGCGGAAGGTACGATAGCTGCTTGGTTGAAAAAAGTAGGGGATGAAATCAAATCAGGTGATATCATTGCGGAAGTTGAGACAGATAAAGCCACCATGGAATTTGAGTCTTATGAAGATGGTACTTTATTGTACATAGGTGTAGAAGAAGGTGAATCTGTCGAAATAGATGGTGTGATTGCCATCATAGGTGAAAAAGGTGCTGATTATGAGAAATTGCTAAAAGCTCAAAAATCAAAAGGAGGTAAACCTGAGGCTTCTCAGAAAGAGGAGGAAAAAGAAACTAAAGAAGAAAAAGCACCTGCTAAAGAAGAAAGCAAAACTGAAGAATCCAAAGCACCTGAAAAGACAGCCTCATCTTCGTCCGAAAACGGAAGGTTGAAGGCCTCTCCATTGGCCAAAAAGATGGCTGAAGAAAAAGGATTTGATATTTCTTTGGTGAAAGGTTCGGGAGAGGGTGGAAGAATTATCAAAAGAGATGTAGAGAACTTTGAACCTGCTGTAGCCCAAACCGCTGCGGCACCTACTGCTATGGCAACTTCAGCTCCGGCTGTTGGACAAGAGTCTTACAAGGAAGAAAAGGTTTCTCAGATGCGTAAGGTGATTGCCAAAAGGCTTGCGGAAAGTAAGTTTCAGGCACCGCACTTTTACCTGACCATGGAAATTAACATGGACAAAGCCATCGAGGCAAGAAACAGCATGAATGAAATTTCCCCTGTGAAAATCTCCTTCAATGACATGGTGATCAAAGCGTCTGCTGCAGCACTTCGTCAAAATCCAAAGGTGAACTCAGCGTGGTTGGGAGATAAAATCAGATACAATGAACATATCCATATTGGTATGGCAGTGGCAGTAGAAGAGGGACTTTTGGTTCCGGTGATCCGTTTTGCTGACAGCAAGTCATTGTCCCAGATTTCCAATGAAGCCAAAACCCTGGGCGGAAAAGCCAAAAACAAAGAATTGCAGCCCAAGGATTGGGAAGGAAATACCTTTACTATTTCTAATTTGGGAATGTTTGGCATTGAGGAATTCACTGCTATCATCAATCCGCCGGATGCCTGTATTTTGGCAGTAGGAGGGATCAAAGAGACAGTTATCGTGAAAAACGGTCAGATGCAGATCGGTAATGTGATGAAGGTGACTTTGTCATGTGACCACAGGGTAGTGGATGGCGCTGTCGGTTCAGCTTTCCTAAAAACCTTAAAAGGTTTATTGGAAGATCCTGTCAGGATTTTGATCTAACCAGAAAAATAAAATATGCCAAAAAGTCCTGTTTATGCAGGACTTTTTTGGTTTTGTATGGTTATTGAAAAGATATATACTTCGTGATATATGGTAGATATATAATTGAAATATGCCTTCGGCGATATATTGTTGAAATTTTCTGCGGGAAATATTTGGATTGTTCATTGCTAAATTTCGAATGACGTTGAGAATTTCAATTTATTTCTACTTTATTTCGCCATAGGCATATTTCAATTTATTACATCTCTAAATTCATCCCAATATTTTGGGTCAAGTCATCTCACGTCTCATGTCTCAAATCTCATGTCTTAATTAAATATGGAAAGAATAAAATCAACTACCGTAGTCGCCATCAAACACAATGGTGAAGTAGTCATCGGTGCAGATGGGCAGGCTACCTTGGGTAATACAATAGCCAAAAGCACGGTCAATAAATTAAGGAAATTGCAAGGCGGAAAAATCGTTACAGGTTTTGCAGGCTCGACGGCAGATGCCTTCACTTTACTGGAAAAGTTTGAGGAAAAGATGGGTGCCTATGGTAATAATATGAAAAGGGCAGCTGTCGAGTTGGCCAAAGAATGGAGAACAGACAGGATGTTGAGCAAATTGGAAGCGATGATGATTGTGGCAGATTCTCAGGATATTCTGATTATTTCCGGAACAGGGGATGTGATTGAACCTGATATGGAAATCGCTACCATTGGTTCGGGCAGCATGTATGCCCAATCAGCCGCTAGGGCATTGAAAAAGTATGCACCCCAACTTTCAGCTGAAGAAATGGTTCGCGAAAGTTTGGGTATAGCCGCAGATGTCTGCATTTACACCAATCATAATTTGGTGGTGGAGAAGGTGGTGAAATAGGAGCGGAATAAAAATTGATCTTTTAAAATGGCCTTCTGGGAAGTGATTTTTCAGAAGGTTTTTTTTATTAATTTATAATTTGTATTTCTTCCTCCTGCAGCTTCTTTTTATAGAATACATTTTTTCAATCAAATCATTGAGATACCTTATCGCCATACTTTTGAATGTCCTGTTCAAAAGTTTCATGTTCTGTTATCCATGTTATAAAATCGGATGTTCCGATGTTGATAGGGGATGAATCGCCTCCTCCGTGATATTCAGAGAATGGCATAAACTTGATATACCCTATCAAACTAAACCATTTTTCAAAATCCCAACCCGATTTATTCCACTTTTCTAAACTTCATATCCCTTTTCTAGGTTATGCCTTTAGTAAACAATACCAACATGGAAAAAGCAACAGCCAAAAAAACTACCAAAGTAGATCATAGGTCAAAAATAATAGCCGGATATGTCGAACATGTTTTGGAACATGGCAAACAGCCCGCCTCGGTTTTTAAGTTTGCAAAGGCTCTTAAAATGAATGAGGAGGAATTTTATAACTATTTCACCTCTTTCGAAGCCATTAAATCAGCTGTTTGGTCCAAGCTATTTGAGGATACCATCAATAACCTTGAATCACAGGAAGTCTTCAAAGAATACAGTGCCAGGGAAAAACTCCTTGGGTTTCTTTTTACCCTTGTAGAAGAATTGAAGAAAAACCGTTCTTATTTACTTTCTCTCTATGGGGAAAAGAAAAATATGAAAAGTCTTCTACCTACAGAGGTAAAAGTTTTCAGAAGCAAATTTAAGGATTTTGCAAATGAGATTATCCTGGAAGGCAAAGAGACGGAGGAAATTGCCAGCAGACCGGTGATTTCAGACCGCTATGATGAGGCCCTTTGGCTGCAGGTGTGGTTTGTGTTCCAGTTTTGGCTGAAAGATACTTCTCCAGCCTTCGAGAAAACCGATGCAGCTATTGAAAAATCCGTCAACTTGGCCTTTGACCTGATGGGAAAAAGCGCATTTGATACCTTTATCGATTTTGCCAAATTTTTGTACCAGAATAAATAGACCATTGCAATGAGTAACAAAATCAAAGAGCAGCAGAGTATCCCTGTATCCAAAGTTCAGCGGGCTGCCAAATTCATCAGTACCGGTGCAAAAGTAGGTGGAAATTATATGAAGCATTATGCCAAAAAGGTGGTGAATCCTTCGATGACTAACGAACAGTTGCATACAGATAATGCCTCTGACATTTACAATTCATTGAGTCAGATGAAAGGATCAGCCCTTAAAATTGCCCAGATGATGTCCATGGATAAAAATCTGCTTCCTCGAGCGTATCAGGATAAATTTACCATGGCGCAATATTCTGCACCTCCACTGTCATATCCTTTGGTGGTGAAGACTTTCCAGAAGAGTTTCGGGAAATCGCCGGATCAAATGTTTGATACTTTTACCCGATCTGCGGTAAACGCAGCATCTATCGGTCAGGTACATCAGGCTACTAAAGATGGAAAGAAGTTGGCCATAAAAATCCAGTATCCTGGAGTGGCAGATTCAGTAACTTCTGATTTGAGGCTCGTAAGGCCTTTTGCACTTCGCTTGCTCAACATGAATGAAATTGAACTTGATCACTATATGGGTGAGGTTGAAGAGCGATTGATTGAAGAAACGGATTATTTGTTGGAAGTAAAGCGGTCCAGGGAGATATCTGAGGCATGTGAACATATTCCAAATCTTAAATTTCCGGTTTATTACGATGAACTGAGTGCAGATCGAATCATTACTATGGATTGGATTTCGGGAAAACACATCAAAGAATGGATGGATACGAATCCTTCACAAGAATCCAGAAACCAGATTGGCCAGGCTCTTTGGGATTTTTACCACCATCAGGTCCATAACTTAAAACAAGTACATGCAGATCCTCATCCGGGTAATTTCATCATTCAGGAAGGAGACCAGTTAGGAATCATTGATTTTGGCTGTGTGAAGGTAATTCCAGAAGATTTTTACCAGGGATACTTCGCATTGATCAAAAAGGAATTATTGATCAACCAAAAAGATCTGGATCAGATTTTCTATGATTTGGAATTTATTTCTGACAAAGACACTGAGGTAGAAAAAACCTTTTTTAAAGGAATATTCACCGAAATGATTTCCCTCTTGGGAAAACCTTTTCATGTGGAAAAGTTTGATTTTGCGGATGATGATTTCTTTAATGAGATCTTCCAATTGGGGGATAGAATCTCCAATGATAAAATGTTTAGGAAGTCCAGACAGGCCAGAGGTTCCCGACATGGTCTTTATATAAATAGAACCTATTTTGGCTTGTATAATTTACTCAATCAATTAAAGGCTGAAGTGAATACAACAAAACCAGAGTGGATAAAATGAAAAACACATAAAAATTGTGTGCCTTTCTTTTTCTTCGATTGGGTCAATTGTCAATGTTATCCATCTGAACCTCTTGAAATTGGTATCTTAATGATCTATTTATAACAATTTTTAATCATCAATTGATTAATAAAAATTTTATTAATGTATCTTAACAGCTAAACGGTAAATATTTCGTCAAAGCATGACGGATCCAAAAATTTCAAAAGACAAAAAAAAAGATGATGGCAAATTTATCTATAATTGCGCAACTGATAGTTGCTGTTTCCATTGTAATCGTTTGGGTTTTTCGCTTCGATAATATTGAAAAGGAATTTAAAGAATACGGATTAAGTGTTTTGGTTAGGTCAGCTGTAGGTTCTGCCAAAATAGCTTTAGCAACACTACTCGTAGTAGGTATATGGTATCCTTCTCTAGTTCTTATACCTGCGCTATCCATGGCTTTCTTGATGGCCAGCGCGCAGTATTTTCACTTTAAGGTGAATAATCCTTGGCTGAAGCGTATGCCTTCTTTGTTCCTTTTGCTCCTATGTTTATTTATAGCGGCAGTTTCTTCCAATTTAATTTCTTAATGGGTTTATTAGAGGGTTTAGTGCTTTTCTCAAGTATTTCTTTTTTGATCTATGGGGTAGCATATTTTACAACACCAAAAATGAAAAGCGAATTTATTCGTTTTAGACTGGAAAAATTCGGAACGCTTACGGCCCTTCTGGAGATTCTAGGAGGATTAGGCTTGCTTGTTGGCTTGATTTTTAATTTCTTATTATTGATATCTGCGGGCGGTTTAGCTTTGTTGATGTTATTGGGAGTAGGGGCGAGGCTAAGGGTCAAGGATGGGTTTTTGGATATTTTACCTGCGTTATTTTTTTTAGTACTAAACACATACATATTTATTGAATCGATTAAAATTATTGGAGACTAAAAATTCTTAAGATGGAAATAAAGTGACCATCAAAATCCCTTATGAGTTATTGATGAGGCAATGATTGTCAAACCGAATCCGATTCATTTATCTTGAAAACAGTGTTAACCTTTTCATAGACCATTGTTTCTCCCCCATACTATTTGCTTCTATCTTTAAATAGTTGGATTTTCCTTGTGCTTTCCAATTCAAGGTATTTATTCCTGGAACACCATTTTTCTGTCCGACTTTGGTCCAGGAAGTTCCATCATGGGAGATGTAAACTGTATAACTGATCGGAAATCCGTCTTTACCGGAATCAAATTGAACTTCAGTCAGTGTCTTGGGAGTCGGTAATTGGACCATAAACCACATTCCGGTTTCTTGGTAGGATTCCGTTTTCCAACCTTTAAATGAAAATGCATAGGATGGATCTTTTGTCGATCCTACACCCGCCAAAGCTGTGCTGCTGGCTTCTACTATCCAATTATCCTGAAAGGCTAAGGTTTTGGGAATCTCTCCCATCAATTCTTCGAAAGAATAGTTTTCCTTTCTGTTTTCGGTCTCCTTTCTGATTTTGGCTACATATTCAGGAGTAACAAATGTCCCGCTGTTTCCGAAGTCATTTCGGATATAGGACAGGGCCGAAGC
>CAZLJT010000047.1:0-18237 GCA_964559905.1 uncultured Aquiflexum sp. | reverse complement strand
TTCTTCTTCCAAAAATTCTGCTTTTGCAATCCCACAAAAATCAAAGCCCAAGGTTTTTGCCTGCGCCTTTATAATCCCGGCGTATTTGTCTTTTTGAATTAAGGTATTAATGGACATTTTGATTCTCAACTTTTTCCTCTTACCAATTAAGCCTAATTATCTCAACTCCACCAGTCCCCTGCTTCTTGTCTCTTGTTTCTTCTCCCTCATCCTTCTAAAACAAGCTTCCCATCTGTCCTCCAAAATCAGGTTTGATTTTCAGATGCTTGTAGGCTAGTTCTGTTGCCATTCTGCCTCTTGAGGTTCTTTTCAGATAGCCCTCCTGAATCAAAAACGGTTCATATACTTCTTCGATGGTTTCCGCCTCTTCACTGCAGGCAGTTGCAATGGTACCTAAGCCTACCGGACCACCTTTAAACTTATCGATGATAGTCAACAAGATACGGTTGTCCATTTCGTCCAATCCGTTTTCATCGACATCCAAAGCATTTAAGGCAATTTTAGCAATTTCCAAGGTGATCCTTCCATTACCCTTTACCTCAGCAAAGTCACGGGTTCTTCTCAAAAGCATGTTAGCTATCCTTGGAGTTCCCCGGCTTCTTCTTGCGATTTCAAAAGCGGCTACTTCGTCTATAGGAGTTTGTAAGATACTCGCAGATCTGATTACGATATCAGTCAAGAGTTTGGCATCATAATATTCCAATCTGGAATTGATCCCAAATCTGGCCCTGAGCGGTGAAGTAAGCAAGCCGGATCGGGTAGTCGCGCCAATCAGCGTGAAAGGACTTAGAGATATCTGAACAGATCTGGCATTTGGTCCCGAATCCAACATGATATCAATTCTGAAATCTTCCATGGCAGAATACAGGTATTCTTCCACTATGGGGTTGAGGCGGTGGATTTCATCTATAAAGAGAACATCCCCGTCTTCCAAGTTAGTCAATAAGCCAGCTAAGTCAGAGGGTTTGTCCAACACCGGACCAGAGGTTATTTTGATACCGGCCTCCAATTCGCTGGCGATAATGTAGCTTAGGGTAGTTTTTCCCAAACCAGGAGGTCCATGCAACAGTACATGGTCTAAGGGCTCATTTCTTCTTTTGGCTGCGAGAACAAAGATTTTCAGATTTTCAACAATTTTGAACTGTCCAGTAAAATCATCGAAGCTCAAAGGACGCAAGGCCTTTTCTATTTCTTTGTCAGAGGAATTTAAATTTTCCTTGTCCCCACTTAAATAATCTTCTCTCATAGCTAAATATTGTGCTTCACAAATATAGAAATTTAGACCATGCCAAAAGATAATTAAAGATGGTATAAATTTAAAGGCAATTATGTTGCATTTCTAAGCCCTTTTTGGAACTTTTATTGGCAAAATAGCTTTAACTTTCGTGAAATTTACCCAATCTCATGCGCAGCAACGCCAATAAAAACATTATTTATTCCATAATTCTTTTGATGCTGGTAGCTATTGTCTACCTCTACAGGCAAAATCAGGAGAAGCCGGTCGAGAAAATTGTTGAGATAAAAACGGGAAAAGTAACGTTGGCCGGGAATACGATGGGTACAAGTTACCGGATCGTTTATCTGGATAATCAAGAAAGAGACTTCAAAAATGAAATTGATTCGATTTTGGTTTTATTCAACCAGTCTCTTTCTACCTATATTCCAGATTCAGAGCTAAGTGTTTTTAACAAAAGTGATTCTTTGGTTTTTGAATCACCCTATTTTCTTCCCGTCCTCGAGGCCAGTAAATTAATCTATGAAAAAACATCTGGGGCATTTGACCCTACAGTAGGTCCATTGGTCAATCTATGGGGCTTTGGACCGGAAGGACCACATCTTAAGGACAGTATCAATATCAGCAATTTATTGCCTTTGGTTGGATTTAATAATATTGATTTTAACGGGGAAAGGGTGAAAAAACTCAAAACGGGAATTTACCTGGATTTTAGTGCAGTTGCCAAAGGATATGGGGTAGATGTAATCTCTGACTTCCTAATTTCCAAGGGAGTTGAAAACCTATTGGTTGAGATTGGCGGTGAATTATTTGCCAAAGGGGTCAACGAAAATGGTGAACTTTGGAAAATCGGCGTCAACAGGCCGGAGGATTTGGGAAGGGCAGATGAGCTTTACAGCATTATAGCTCTTGACAACAAAGGCATGGCTACTTCTGGCAATTACCGGAATTATTATGAAGCAGATGGGATCAAAATTTCCCATACTATTGATCCATTTACAGGAAAGCCTGTGAGACACGGATTATTGAGTGCGACTGTTCTTGCATCAGATTGTATGACTGCCGATGCCATCGCGACTGCATTGATGGTAATGGGAACAGAAAGTGCAATTGCCTTACAGAATAAAGAAAAAGATTTTGAAATTTTCCTGATTTATAATGACGATACCGGTGAGATGCAATCTTTTGCCAGTGAAGGAATCAAACCTTTTTTATCATTCCCACATGAATAAAATCTTTAATTTTCAGGTTTTAGTTTCATGCTACAGTGATTCAAAAAAACATTCTAATTTCAGTTACCTAAATTACCATCTACATGGCTCTTAATTTTATCCTGTTATTTGCTACTGCAATGTTGGCCGGTGGATTGGCTTACTTCATTCCTAGTTGGGAAGAAAGGTATTTTAAATTGGTATTGGTCTTTGCCGGTTCTTATTTATTTGCAATTACTGTCCTCCATATTTTGCCTGAATTATTTGTGGAATCCGGTGATCCTACTAAAATGGGTTTATTTATCCTTTTGGGATTTTTGTTGCAGCAGATTTTAGCTTTGCTTTCAACCGGGGTAGAGCATGGTCACATTCATCATCCGAGTCATCAACATGCAGGAGTTCAGGTTGGGGTTTGGACTATTATGATAGGCTTATTCATGCATGCTTTCCTTGAAGGCACCTTGTTGTCACATGACGGCATATTGATAGACCATCACAACCATGACGGACATGACCACATCCACCACCACCACCATCACGGAAACAACAATCTGCTTTTGGGAATCCTATTGCATAAAGGACCGGAAGCATTTGCTTTGGTGGCTGTACTGATGAGCAGTATGAAAAAAAGATGGGTCTTTGTTTTGCTGGTTATTTTTGCATTTGCATCACCTTTGGGAATGGTTCTCAGCAACCTTTTTTATGAAAAGAATCTGCTTAGCCGACAGGCACTTAATATTTTCTATGGCATGGTTGCAGGTGGATTTTTGCATATTTCCACCACGATATTTTTTGAAAGCAGCCCTGACCACAGGTTTTACCTGAACAAAGTCTTGATAAGTATTCTTGCTTTTGGATTGGCAATTGGTTTAGAAATGTTTTTATAGCATATTTATACTGAATGTAGGCGTTCATTCCAAATTTAATTCTGAATAAATAGTTTTTTGATATTTGGGTTGTCATACTTTGCTAAAATATTATACTTTCGCTAAATTGATATATCAAACCCAAAACAAACCAAATGGAAAAAGCAGTATGTCCAAAATGTGAGTACACCAAAGTGGTCAAAAGTGGGGTCGTAGGAGGAAGACAGCGCTTTAAATGCAAAAAATGTGGGTACCACTTTACAGTCAATAAGCTAGGAAAATCAATTGATAAATACTATGTGGTAAAGGCTTTGCAGCTATATATTGAGGGTATATCCTATCGGGAAATCGAAAGAATATTGGGAGTCAGTCATGTATCTGTAATGAACTGGGTCAAGCAATATAAAATAAAAGCGCCTGAAAGTTATGACTACAGGCCAACATACAAAGTATTGAATCATACGGAATTAGTAAAGTTTATGGCCCAAAAAGAAAATCTTACTGATACTGGAATGCTCATAACGGAACTCGGAGACAAGTTTATGATCATCAAATGGGAAAGATTTAAAAACCGATAATTAAGAATATTATATGGATTACTATATGTAATTAACAAATATATATCACCATTTTTTTATTTGGGATTCAACTTTTCAATTTACGTCCATCTTATTGCAGTCACAAAGCAATTGGATCCAATTACAACAAACCCAATTGATTATGTTCTCCCGTTCCTGTTTTTTATTCTTGCTCCTTTTTTGGATGGTGGTATTAACAAGCTATGGTCAGGATACACTTGCATCTTTTATGACACAGAAAGATGAAATGTTATTTGATCATACTTATAAGCCACTTGTACTCAACCTGAGTGATGATGGTTCCAAATATGTTAGATTCCTGATTTGGAATCAGATGTGGATGAGGGCCACTGAAAATAACCCCGGTACCCTTGGGGTAGATGGTCAGCCGCAAAAAAGTTCGACTGATATAGGTATACGAAGAGCGAGATTTCTGGCTTATGCCCAAGTTTCACCCAGGTTTTTGATTTTGACCCATTTTGGAATAAATAACCAAACCTTTACAGGAGGGGGTGTGCCCGGGGGTGGGGCTACGGGAAATCCGGGAAATATTCCTGTAAATGTAAATCCTGAGACAGGAACCGGTTCAGCAAACGGAATGTCAGCCAAAAAACCCCAAATGTTTTTTCATGATATATGGACCGAATTTAAAGTAACCGAAGAGTTGTACATTGGAAGTGGCCTCCATTATTGGAATGGTATTTCGCGAATGTCCAGCCACAGTACTTTATCCTTTATGGCTGTCGATGCTCCTATATTCAATTGGCCGCTAATAGAGTTAACAGATCAGTTTGCTCGTCAGTTTGGGATTTATGCCAAAGGACAGATTTCAAAATGGGACTATAGAGTATCCCTCAATAAGCCTTTTTCTGTAGGAGGCGGCGGATCATTTGATGAAAATAGAGAGAGACCAATAGCAGCAAACGTGGTGAATGACAATTGGGCAAGCCAAGGTTATATCGCTTATCAGTTTTTTGAAAAAGAGAATAACAAACTCCCATATTTTGTCGGGTCGTATTTGGGTACAAAAAAGGTGTTTAACATCGGAGGAGGTTGGCACCATCATAGCAAAGCCACTACATCCAAAAACAGTGATGGTACAATAAATTATCATGATATTGCTCTATTGGGTTTTGATGCATTCTTGGATCTTCCCCTCAATGCAATAAAAGGAACTGCACTGACTTCTTACACCGTCTTCTATAATTATAATTTTGGCCCAAACTACCTCAGAAATATCGGAATCATGAATACCGGATTTGGTACGGGGACTACTCAAAATGGTGCGGGAAATGCCCAACCGACCATAGGAACGGGAAATATCATCTACTCCCAAGCAGGTTATCTATTACCCAAAAGTGTTTTGGGAGACTATGGGAGACTTCAACCATTCGGGGCATTGACCTATAAAGACTTTGAATACTTCGACGGCAGCTCATTTCAATATGATTTGGGATTAAACTATTACCTTAACGGACATCAGGCAAAAATTACCTTTCAATACAGTAACCGTCCTCTTTTTGAAAATTATTTAAAATCCGGTTCGGCAAATGAATTCATTCTCCAAACTCATTTATTCCTCTAATAACCAAAAAAATTATGTCAGACAACAAAATCAAAATGCAAGCCTACTGGAAGAAGAATCTAAGGACTCTTTTTATTCTTCTGGCCATCTGGTTTACCGTTTCCTTTGGATTCGGAATCCTTTTAGTAGAACAACTTGACCAAATCAAAATCGGTGGCTTTAAGCTGGGCTTTTGGTTTGCACAGCAAGGATCCATTTACGCTTTCGTCATTCTCATTTTTGTCTATGTGTATCGCATGAACAAGCTGGATAAGGAATTTGATGTCAACGAAGAATAAAAACCCACCCCAAAAAACCTAAAAAACAATGGATATCTTAACCTGGACATATATACTTGTCGGAACCTCATTTGCACTTTATATCGGAATAGCAATTTATACGCGTGCCGGATCAACAAAAGAATTTTATACCGCAGGCGGCGGAGTCTCCCCTCTTGCCAATGGCATGGCAACGGCAGCAGACTGGATGTCAGCTGCCTCATTTATCTCCATGGCTGGAATCATAGCATTTTCGGGCTATGACGGTTCTGTCTATTTGATGGGCTGGACTGGAGGTTATGTACTTCTGGCATTGCTCCTTGCTCCCTATCTGAGAAAATTCGGAAAATTCACCGTCCCTGATTTTGTGGGAGATCGTTATTATTCGAACAAAGCAAGGGTAGTAGCTGTCATATGTGCCCTGTTTATTTCTTTTACCTATGTAGCCGGGCAGATGCGGGGAGTAGGTATTGTCTTTTCGAGATACCTAGAAGTGGATATCAACACCGGTGTGATCATCGGCATGGGCATCGTCTTTTTCTATGCAGTTTTGGGCGGAATGAAAGGAATTACTTATACGCAAGTGGCCCAATATTGCGTCTTGATATTTGCCTATATGGTTCCGGCAATTTTTGTCTCCATGCAATTGACCGGTAATCCGGTTCCTCAATTAGGTCTTGGCGCTACAGTAGCGGATGGGGCTTATCTCCTGGATAAATTGGATGGCGTTTTGGTAGAAATGGGGTTTGTTGAATATACGAGTGGGAGAAAAAGTATGATAGATATCTTTGCAATTACCCTGGCCCTGATGGTAGGAACCGCCGGTTTGCCTCATGTGATTGTCAGGTTTTTTACCGTTCCAAGGGTAAAGGATGCCCGTCTTTCTGCCGGATATGCTCTGATTTTTATAGCAATCCTTTATACTACTGCTCCGGCTGTGGCAGCTTTTGGAATCTACAATGCAATAGAAACAGTAGCAGATAAGCCGGTAAAAGATTTACCTGAATGGGTTGGAAACTGGCAAAAGACAAATCTGATTGTGGTCAATGATAAAAACAATGATGGGATCGTCCAATATTCAGCAAATGTAGACACAAATGAATTGACCATAGATAAGGATATCATGGTACTTGCCAATCCCGAAATAGCAAAATTGCCCAACTGGGTGATTGGATTGGTTGCAGCAGGTGGAATGGCTGCTGCCCTATCTACTGCTGCAGGGCTGTTGTTGGTGATCTCGACTTCGGTATCCCGTGATCTTTTCAGGACTTTCAGGCCAAATATGACCGAGAAAAAAGAACTCCGGATAGCAAGAATTTCTGCGGCGGGTGCTGTGATTCTGGCAGGCTACTTTGGGGTAAACCCTCCCGGATTTGTGGCAGAGGTGGTAGCATTTGCTTTTGGTCTGGCGGCTGCCTCTTTCTTTCCGGTGATCATTATGGGGATTTTCTCCAGTAGGATGAACAAAGAAGGGGCCATAGCGGGAATGGTGTCCGGACTGATTTTCACTTTACTTTATATCAGTTATTTCAAATTTATCAGTCCGGAGATGAATAATGTTGAACATTGGTGGTTTGGAATCTCACCTGAGGGAATAGGTTCTTTGGGTATGCTGATCAACTTTGTAGTATGCTTCGTTGTATCAAAAGCAACACCTGCACCCCCTCAAAATGTACAGGACATGATTCAGGAAATAAGGATCCCAAGAGGGGCGGGTAAAGCCCAGGAACATTAAGTTGATGCTTATGGAAGATAAAAGGAACTCTGACAAACCATTTGTTGGGGTTTCCCTTTTTTCAGAAATACAAATGAATTAATTTAAAATTCATAACAGGAAAAAGTTGAAAGAGTCACTTAAAATTCAATATTTATGGGCAGTCTTTTTTATGGGATTGTTTTTACTCAATTATCCCGTCCTGGCCATTTATAATATTCCCCATGCCCTGTTTGGGATTCCGCTATTGTACCTGATGGTTTTTTTATTCTGGTGTTTGCTGATAGGGATAACTTACCTGGTGATTCGAAAAACAAATAAGAAATAAAATGCTTGGCAAGGAGCTGATCATATCGTTTACATTTGGTTATTTGGCACTCCTCTTTGCCATTGCCTGGTTTTCTGAGCGGTCTGCCAAGAGAGGGCGAAAGCTGTCTTCCAATCCATACATCTATGCGCTTTCCCTGGCGGTTTATTGCACTGCTTGGACCTATTATGGGTCGGTGGGTCGGGCCGCTACCAATGGGCTTGAATTTTTGACAATTTACATCGGTCCCAGTCTGGTGGCCCCACTTTGGTGGGTAGTCATGAGAAAGATTATCCGCATTAGCAAAGTACAGCGTATTTCTTCCATCGCTGATTTTATATCCAGCCGATATGGAAAAAACATCACTTTGGGAGGTGTGGTAACAGTTTTTTGCCTGTTGGGAATATTACCTTACACTTCCATCCAAATCAAAGCAATAGCAACTTCCTTTGAAATACTTCAATATTCTGAAATTAGCCAAAGCCTTACTTATATTCCATTTTATCAGGATACGGCTTTCTATTTGGCTCTTGGACTTGCACTGTTCACAGTGCTGTTTGGAACAAGGGATATCGAGGCTACCGCACAGCATGAGGGAATGGTCATGGCTGTTGCCTTCGAATCCATCTTTAAGCTGCTTGCATTCATAGCGGTTGGGATTTTTGTGACCTATTTTATTTATGATGGCTTTGCGGATATATTTACTCAGGCATCACTCAGAGGATTAGACCATCTGTTTGTCCTTCAGGGAGAAAATGGTGTTTCTGAATGGTTTTGGATGATTATGCTCTCTATGATGGCTGTTCTCTTTTTGCCCAGGCAATTCCAAATGGGAGTGATTGAAAATAATGATGAGAAGCATTTAGATAAGGCCATGTGGCTTTTCCCATTGTATTTGCTTTTGATCAATGTTTTTGTTTTGCCTATTGCATTGGGAGGTCTGGTTCATTTTCCTTCCGAAACCGTGGATGCAGATACTTTTGTACTTGCCCTGCCAATCGCCTACAATCAGGAATGGCTGGCAGTTCTGGTTTATTTGGGAGGCTTTTCTGCGGCTACAAGTATGATTATTGTCTCGACCATCGCATTGAGCAATATGGTAAGCAACAATTTGATTATGCCACTCCTTTTGGTCAATGACAAGCTTAAAATCAAATATCAGCACCGGTTGGGGTCAATCGTAATATGGATTAGAAGAGCTACCATATTTTTGATCATACTGGCAGCCTATATCTATTTTCGGGAGATTTCCGCACAGTTTTCATTGGTTTCCATTGGCTTAATATCTTTTGTAGCCATAGCACAATTTACTCCTGCTATTATAGGCGGAATTTTCTGGAAAAAGGGATCAAGGTTAGGAGCTTTGTCAGGAATTATGGCAGGATTTATTCTTTGGTTTTTCACGCTTGTTGTTCCGACCATTGTTACTGCAGGATACTTGCCAGAAACCATTCTGAGCAATGGCCTTTTTGGTATCAGCGGATTAAAACCCCAAGCCCTTTTTGGTTTTGAGGAAATGAGCTATGTTACTCACGGGCTGTTTTTCAGCTTGACGCTGAATATTATTTTATTTGTGGTAATTTCCCTATTTACCAATCAGACTTCCAAAGAACATAACCAAGCAGTGGTATTTGTGGATATCTTTAAATACAGCACTATCTTGGACAGTTCGATCATTTGGAAAGGACAGGCATATCTTCCGGACTTGAAGGCCCTTTTAATCAATTTCCTTGGAAAGGAAAAGACCATGGAAGTTCTGAACGAATTTTCAGCCAGATCAGAAAATAATCCAGCAGCCAAAGATTTTGCCGATCCGGAATTGGTCAACTACTCGGAGCGTTTATTGTCTGGAATTATAGGTTCCGCATCAGCCAGAATCATGGTGGCTTCAGTAGTGAAGGAAGAAGAAATCAGCATGGAAGAGGTATTGGGAATTTTGAAGGAAACACAAGAACTTAAGAGTTTGAACATCGCCTTGAAACAAAAGAGCAAGGAACTAAAAAATGCTTCTCAAAAACTCCAGAAAATGAATGAGATCCTAAGACTCAATGATATGCTCAAGGATGAATTCATTTCGACCGTGACCCATGAAATGAAGACTCCGATTACCTCAATCAGGGCTTTTTCCGAAATACTATTGGATGATGACCTGCCTGAATCTGACAAGAAAAGATTTCTCGATATCATTATTCAGGAAACCAATAGAATGACCAGGTTAATTGATCAGGTTTTGGACTTGGAAAGGTTTGACTCTGGCAGACAGGAATTGAATCTTGAAAAAGCCGATATCAGAATCCTAATCCTTCAGACTTCGGAAAGTATTCTTCCTGTTCTGAAAGATAAAAATATAGATTTCAATATAGATTTAAATTTCGAAGATTTGGAATTGCTTGTAGATGAGGATAGATTGAAGCAGGTGATTTTGAATCTGCTTTCCAACGCCTCCAAATTTGCGAAAAGTAAAATCATGCTGAAAGCATTTATTAAAGATAATGACTTGATTTTTCAGGTTTTTGATGATGGAAAAGGTGTTCCCGAGGAAGAAGCTCCATATATTTTTGATAAGTTTTTCCAGGCCAAAAACCAGACCAGTAAAAAACCGATAGGCAGTGGTTTGGGTTTGGCCATTTCCAAAAAAATCATTGAATATCACGGAGGTAAAATAGGAGTCAGTAAAAAGAACAGTATGACCTGTTTTGAATTCAGTCTTCCATTACAATTGGAATATAATATACAAATTCAATCCAAAAGCAAGCATGAATAAGATACTGATAGTAGATGATGAACCTAATATTCTCCTTTCATTGGAGTTCCTCTTCAAGAAAGAAGGTTATAAAGTATTTATAGCTAGGGATGGAGAAGAAGCAATGGGGATTATGGAGGAAAATCATCCTGAATTGGTGATTCTGGATATTATGATGCCCAAGGTGGACGGCTATGAAGTATGCCGTCATATCAAAGCCAATGATGAAGGAGTCAAAGTGATTTTCCTGACAGCCAAAGGCAAAAAGCAAGATATTCAAAAGGGGATGGAAATAGGCGCAGATCTTTATCTGACAAAACCATTCTCTACCAAAGACCTGGTTTCGAAAGTCAAATTATTACTGAATTAAAACAAATATGGATATACGCTTTCTTGTCAATTATGCATCAACCCTGTCTAAATGTGACGGAAGACCGGTGACCGAAGACAGATGTAACGGGCAATAATGCATTGAACCAAAGTATCTAATTATTAGCCGGCTTACTGGCAATATTGCGTACAATCATAAAAATAAATTACTATAACCTAAAATAAACATAACATGAGCGATAGAATACATACCCTGAGCGGATACTTCTATGAATACCAAAAATCCGTGGCCGAACCTGAAAATTTTTGGGCAAGAATAGCGGACTCTTTTTTCTGGAGAAAAAGATGGGATAAAGTACTGGACTGGGATTTTGAAGGACCTGATGTGAAATGGTTTGTCAATGCCAAATTGAATATAACTGAAAATATTTTTGAAAAAAACCTGTTTACAATCGGCGATAATCCTGCGATCATTTGGGAACCAAGTGACCCTGGGGAAGAAGGCAGAACCATCACCTATAGGGAGCTTTATCATGAAGTTTGCCAGTTTGCCAATGCCTTGAAAGCAAAGGGAATTGAAAAAGGTGATAGAGTAATCATCTACATGCCGATGATTCCCGAGGCAGCTGTTGCGATGTTGGCCTGTGCCAGAATCGGTGCGGTGCATTCCGTGGTTTTTGCTGGCTTCAGTTCTACTTCACTTTCTGATAGGATTATTGATTGTAAGGCAAAAGCAATATTGACCTCTGATGGAAACTACAGAGGAAATAAAAAAATTGCCGTCAAAGCAATAGTGGATGAAGCTTTGGAAAAATCCAGTGTGGAAACAGTAATTGTCTGCAAAAGAACAGGTCAGGATATCAGCATGAAAGAGGGAAGAGACTATTGGTGGCATGAGGTCATTGATGGCGAGTCCACTTCCCACATAGCAGAAGAGATGGACAGTGAGGATATGCTTTTTATTCTTTACACATCCGGCTCTACCGGTAAACCCAAAGGGGTCGTCCATACCACGGGTGGCTATATGGTATACACCAAATATTCATTTGAAAACGTCTTCCAATATTCCCCGGGAGATGTGTATTGGTGTACCGCTGACATTGGATGGATCACAGGTCATTCCTATATTGTTTACGGACCTTTGCTGGCGGGTGCGACGACTTTGATGTTTGAAGGGGTACCTACTTATCCCGATGCTGGGAGATTTTGGTCTGTGGTGGAGAAGCACAAAGTAAATCAATTCTATACTGCACCTACAGCTATAAGGGCTTTGCAGGCGTATGGTACAGATCCAATTGCACCCTATGACCTGAGTTCATTGAAGGTTCTTGGCTCAGTGGGAGAACCAATCAATGAAGAAGCCTGGAAATGGTATTACACCCATATTGGTCAGTCCAGGTGTCCCATAGTCGATACCTGGTGGCAAACTGAGACCGGCGGCATTTTGATTTCCCCTATTGCTGGCATCACTCCTACCAAACCTGCCTTTGCAACACTTCCATTACCGGGCATTCAGTTGATGATAGTGGATGCCGACGGCAAAGAACTGAAAGGAAATTCTGTAGAGGGAAATCTATGTGTAAAATTCCCCTGGCCATCTATGATAAGAACTACCTATGGTGATCATGACCGCTGTAAACAGACCTATTTCTCTGCCTATAAGGGGCTGTATTTTACCGGTGACGGGGTGAAGCGGGATCATGATGGATATTACCGGATTCTTGGAAGAGTGGATGATGTTATCAATGTTTCAGGTCATAGATTGGGAACAGCAGAGGTAGAAAACGCCATCAATGAACATCCATTGGTCATTGAATCAGCAGTGGTGGGATATCCCCATGAGGTCAAAGGACAGGGAATCTATGCTTATGTGATATGCGACATGTCCCATAGAACAGAGGAGAACCTGATCAATGAAATAAAAGATACTGTCAGTAAAATGATAGGTCCGATCGCCAAGCCCGATAAGATTCAGATAGTACCCGGTCTTCCCAAAACCCGTTCGGGAAAAATCATGCGGAGAATTCTCAGAAAAGTAGCAGAGGGAATCACGGATAGTATGGGAGATACTTCGACTTTACTGGATCCTGATGTAGTGACGGCAATTATTGAAGGAAGGAAATAGCGTTTATAATTCTTGATATTTATTGAGAAAGAGACGGTGAATAGCCGTCTCTTTCTTTAGGAACTGCTGAGGTAAAAAATTTTGATTCGTTTTTCTAAGAGAAACTCGTGAATCAGTGAGATGACAACAGAGGACTCATTTAATCCAATATGGATTTCAATTGTTTTCCAGGTAACTGCCAACATTTTTGAACCACATTCATTATTTTTTCAAAAAAGAAAACTAGAAGCTGATCAATAGGCCCTACATGAAATGGGAATAAATCCATCCGAATTTCTTAACTTTAAGTTGTATTAAATGCCAAGGCTATAAATACCATTGAGTTAAAAAAAGAACTGATTGAAAGGATATCGATGTTTGAAGATATTCCTTTTTTGAATGCGATTAATACAATTTAAGATTAAAAGAAAAAAGAGGATTTTATTGAATTAACTCTTTAGCAAGAGAAGGAGATTCTTTTGGCGAGTGAAGAAGGAAAAAAAGGAATAAACTTTTCTGAATCTCAAATGGATCAAATGGTTGAGGAATGGTTAAAAGAAAAATAGTTTAGACAAAAAATTCTGGTTCTAAAAGTTTGGGATGCAGACAAAATCCAAAAAACTTGATATCCCTAGATAAATAATTTTTAAATAGACCCATCTATAATGTCCAACGTCATTGTCAATAGAGTCAAAGAGTTTCTCAAGCGGTTTCCACCCTTTACTTTCCTTAGTCAGACCTCCTTGGAATTAGTGGCCAAAGAGGTCGAAGTAAGGTATTTTACAAAAGGGGAATTTCTGTTTAGACAAGGAGAACCTGCCCAAAATTTCTTCTTCGTCCTCAAAGAAGGCTCTGTTCAGCTTACTGAAAATCAGGAGAACGAGCCTAGAATTGTAGAAGTTTGTGATGAGGGAGATGTCTTTGGGGTATTGGCGCTTTTGGGGAAAAGACCCTATATACTCAGTGCCCAAACCAGGGAAGATACTTTGATATATGCCATTCCTGTGGCCATTTTTGAAAAAATCCTGGAAGAAAATAGCCGAGTCAGTTTGTACTTTGCCGCTGGATTTGCCTCAGGGCAGGTGGTAGTCAGGTCTGATTTGTCTCAGTCCCAAAAGGCAAGATCCACATTTGCAGAGATATCCAAAGACAATGGCCTACTGATTTTTACAGGTCAATCAGACCTGAATTATTCTCATGAGGTGTTGACCTGTCAGCAAGGGGAAAGTGTTATTGAGGCCGCAAAAAAAATGGCTGAAAAAAGTGTCAGTTCCATTGTCATCGTTGATAAAAAGAATCACCCTGTCGGAATTATCACAGACAAAGACCTTCGCAACAGGCTCGTAGCTGAGAAGAGAAGTTTTGATACCTTGGTAGAAGATCTAATGACCAAACCTGTGATGACCAAAAGTAAGGAATCCGATTTTTCCAGTCTTTACCTTACCATGATCAAACATCGGCTGCACCATTTGATTTTTACTGAAGATGGCTCACCCAACAGTCCTGTCACAGGAATTTTGTCAGATCATGATATTTTATTGTCTCAGGGAAATAGCCCGGCTGTCCTGATCAATGCGCTGATGAATACTTGGGACGTAAAGGAAATGGCAAAAATCCGCGATCGGGCAGAGCGTTTGTTGAAATATTATCTGGAAAATGAATTGGCGATGGATTTTGTAGCCAATATCATTTCTGAAATCAATGACATCATCATCCAAAGAGCTATCCAGATTGCCAAAGGCAAGCATGATGACTCATATCCAAAAGAATCCAAAGTGAAATTCTGTTTTCTTTCTTTGGGTAGCGAGGGAAGAGAGGAGCAAATGCTCCGTACTGACTTGGACAATGCTCTTGTTTTTGAGGATGTACCCAAACCAGATTTGGAGGGAACGAAGGCCTATATGGTTCTGATTGCGCAGGAAGTGATTGAGATCTTGCTTGCCTGCGGATTTCAAGCTTGTCCCGCTGAAATGATGGCAAACAATCCCAAATGGTGTCAGCCCCTTTCCCAATGGAATAAATATTTCAGTGATTGGATTCTTAGCCCCAACCAGGAAGCTTTAATGCATGCGGCCATTTTTTTTGACTTTAGGCCGATTATCGGTCACAAAGTATTGGCAGAAGAAATGATTCAACACATCTATAAAGAAATCGCTGGTAAAACAATCTTTTTGAATTTCTTGGCCAAAAATGCATTACTCAATCCTCCGCCTTTGGGATTTTTCAGAAATTTTATTGTCGAAAAATCGGGGGAACACAGAGATAAATTTGATATCAAATTAAGGGCGATGATGCCTTTAGCGGATATAGCCAGGTTATTGGTTTTGAGTCATCGGGTAGTTGGAATAAACAATACCTTCAAACGATTCGAAAAATTATCCGAATTGGAACCTAATTATAAGGACCTGTTTCTTGAAGCAGGCAAGGCTTATGAAATTCTGATGCGTATGCGCGCCATAGAGGGATTACACTCCGGAAATTCCGGAAGGTACATCACGCCCGAGTCCTTGGGAAAACTGCAGAGACAATTATTGAAAAACACATTTGCGCCAATAGATGAACTGCAGAAAATTCTCAGGGTAAGATTTCAGTTAGACTATTTTGGAAGCTGATATGGGATGGTTTGATTTTTTAAAGAAAAATAAGGTATCCAAGACCAGGTTTGTGGAGGAATATGAGCAGCTGTTTGAGAAAAAAATACCTTCTATCAGACCAGTGGATCAATTGACCTTTATTGTATTGGATACTGAAACTACAGGGTTAAACCCAAAAAAAGATTATATTCTTTCTTTTGGGGCTATCAAAATCAAAGACTATAAAATGAAAGTCAATTCAGCATGGGAAATTTACCTTGATTCGCCATTATCCAATAAAGAGTCTATCCAAATACACGAAATCTTATATCATGATCAAGCCTTTCCATTAAAGGAATTTGCAAAAGAGTTTTTAACCTACATCGGCTCCGATATACTTGTGGGCCATCATATCGGATTTGATATAGCCATGGTGGAAAAAGCCCTTAGGCCTTTTGGTCTAAAAAAGTTGAAAAATCCGGTAATTGATACACTAGCACTGAGTATGCGTTTGGAAAAAGGGCCAAATTATGATCCGGCTTTGGGAAGTAAAGGTGAATATGCATTGGATAGTCTTTGTGAAAGATACGGAATACCTCTTGATGACAGACATACCGCGGCAGGAGATGCCTTTTTAACAGCGCAGTTGTTCATGAGATTATTAAAAATAGCTGACCAAAAAGGGATCAGTAATTTAGGCACCTTGATAAAATGATGTTTGGTAAGGATTTAACCAAAATTGATAATTGGGGGTATTAGGACATAACCTCGTAGGCCATCATGGGCATTTTTTTATTTTTCATTTCCAACAATCCTACCAATTCACAGGAAAATAAATCTTTGATGTTGGTGTAACAAGCCTCAGGAATAAAAATCTGTCCGGCCTGTGCAGCAGACTGAAGTCTTGCGGCGGTGTTGACCGTATCGCCAATGACAGTATAATCCAATCTTCTCAAAGTAGAGGACCCAATATTGCCTGAAATCATTTCCCCGGAATTGATACCGATAGAGACGTTTGGAGTAAAGTTCATTTTACCTTCAATTTCAGGTTTATTGGAGATTTCTCTTTTGACATGAAGGCAGGCTTTTACGGCTCTTTCCAAATGATTTTCACCCTTGAAAACCGCCAAAATCGCATCACCCATAAATTTGTCCACAATGCCATTTTCTTCTATGATGGCCCTTGCCATGATGTCAAAGTACTCATTAAGAAGGGTCACGACATCATCTGGGGATTGTGTTTCACTGATTGCGGTAAAACCGCAAATATCAATAAAAGCTACAGTCCCAACAATGGTTTCGTTATCAAAAAGAGAGGCACCGATTTCTCTGCTTCCCATAAAATTTAGCACGGTCTCATCAACATACATTTTAAGGATGTTATTTTCTTTCATCGCTTTTAGGGTTTCTTTGATCATCCCTACATGTTTGACGGTCCTGTCTATGGTAATCTCCAGATCAGAGAAATTTACCGGTTTAGTGACGAAATCAAAGGCTCCGCGGTTCATTGCGGTTCTGATATTATCCATATCTCCATAAGCAGATACAATCACAGATTTTAACAAAGCATTTTTTTCATTCAGGCGTGAAAGGAGGGTAAGTCCGTCCATTTCGGGCATATTGATGTCACTAAGGACTACATCCACATCATGGTGTAGTTCTAGTTGTTCCAATGCATGTCTGCCGTTGATTGCAAAAATAAATTCATACTCATTTTGCCTTATTTTTTGTCGGAATTTCTGCTTTATCAGCACCTCCAAATCGGCTTCATCATCGACCACAAGTATCTTCGCCATAACTTTAAAAATTTATTTTTACTCTAATTATTTTATCAGTTCCCTGATTTCTTTTTTTAAGGAATCAAAGTCAATAGGTTTTGTAAAGAACTCTTTTGCGCCGGAGTTAATGGCTTTTTTATAATTTTCACTGTCTCCATAAGCAGATATCATACTTACATTGATCTGAGGAAATCTTTTCTTGACCTTGTCTAGCAATTCAAGTCCGGTCATACCAGGCATATTGATATCCGAAAAAACATATACAACTTTGGGCGGATCTGATTCTTCCAAAATTTTTAAGGCCTCTGCACCCGAAAAAGCAAAAACCAATTCCAGATTTTCGTTTCTCATTTCCTTTCGGAATTTCTGCCGAAATAGCATCTCGACATCTTTTTCATCATCTACTATAAGTATTTTCATTTTGATCTTTTTTTATTTCTTTGGGTAATAAAATACTAAATTTGGTGAATTCCCCTTCTTTTGAATTAATTTCCAAAACACCCTGATGTGCTTTTATTATATCATGGGTTATACTTAAACCTAATCCTGTACCTTCATTTCCTTTTTTGGTTGTGAAAAAAGGCATTAAAAGTTTGTCTCTGTTTTCCTTAGCGATACCCGGACCATTATCTTCGACTTCAATAAGTATTTTATCATCTGAATCTTTGGTTCTTACTGTCAATTTCGGCAAATAACCATTTTGGATTTCTTTGGTTTTGTCTCTCATCGCATCGAATGCATTTTTGCAGAGATTTAAGATTACCCTGCTGAAATCCTCAGGGTTGATAATGGCAGTGGTCAGATTTTCATCAAGCTGAAGCTGAATATCCACATTGATGGGATTTTTATTTGCCCTCATGCCATGAAAGGCCAAATTGACATATTCCTTTATAAGTCCATTCAAGTCTGTGGGTTCCATGATTCCTTTTCCACCTCTCGAGTGCATCAGCATGGATT
>CAZLJT010000046.1:13208-18461 GCA_964559905.1 uncultured Aquiflexum sp. | reverse complement strand
GAATCCAGCTTCAAACATATACTTACCCATCAAAGAATTTTTGCCACCTTTGTAAAAATCATCGTGGAGAAAGACTCTCTTTCAAAACTCCAATCCTGGGTAAATGCGAAAGGTTACAGATTAGTTGATTTTGAAAATCTGGAAAGACTTGCGAAACCAAGATTGATTTTGAAATTTTTGAACCTAGAAATTTAATCATTAAATTTATACATAAACTTTTTGTTAAACCTTTAAACAGAACAATTATGGCTGGAGTAAACAAAGTAATTTTATTGGGCAATTTGGGTGCAGACCCCGAAGTAAAACACTTGGAGGGGGATAAAGTAGTTGCCAATTTAAGGTTAGCTACCACCGAAGCCTACAAAGACAGGGCAGGCAATCGAGTCGAGAATACCGAATGGCATGATTTGGAACTTTGGGATGGACAGGCAAAAATTGCCGAACAATATCTCAAAAAAGGAATGCAACTCTATGTGGAGGGAAAAATCAAATCTGACTCCTGGCAGGATGAACAGGGCAACAATAGAAAGAGAATCAAAATAAGGGTACTTAGCTTTACCATGTTGGGCGGAAAACCAGAAGGTTCCACTCCTTCAGGAAATACAGGCAATTACAATACAGCATCTTCCAGTCCTGCGCCATCTGTCGCTGAAGCGACTGTTGAAGATGATGATTTACCCTTCTGATTCAAATAGTTGAAAAATTGATTCAGAATTTTACTAATTTTGCAATCATCTTGTAAATAAATTAATGGACGACCCATACCCGAGTCTTTTATTGCTGGCTGAACTCTCTCAGGTTTCAGCCGGCTATATTTTAATCAATGCAATCATTTTTATTCTATTGCTGATATCTTCTGGACTTGTTTCCGGATCAGAAGTAGCCTTTTTTTCTCTTAATTCGGAAGATATTGCTGGAATGGATGAGCGATCTGATAAACGGGTAACCAAAGCACTGGAACTCGTCGAGTCACCGAAAACCCTTTTAAGTACAGTATTGATACTTAATAATCTAATTAACATAGGTATAGTTACCTTGACGACTTTGGTGACCTGGAATCTTTTTGGATTGAATGCAACAGGTATACTGGTTATTTTAGTGCAAACCATCGGTGTGACCTTTGCTATTGTCTTTTTTGGGGAAATAGTTCCAAAAGTATATGCCACACAGGCCAAAATAGAATTCTCCTTGATGATGGCTCCATCTATCCACTTTTTCTCTGTTTTACTCAAACCGATATCTTTGTTTTTGATGTCCATGAGTAATTTCATTGAAAAAAGAATAGAGAAAAAGGGATATTCATTATCGGTGAATGAATTGAATCAAGCTTTGGAGATAACCACAGAAGATACTTCTGATGAGGAAAAAGATATTTTAAAAGGAATAGTCAATTTTGGGACTTTATCGGTAAAACAAGTCATGCAGTCCAGATTGGATATCACTGCGGTGGAAATTGAAACAGATTTTCATGAATTGATGGACAAAATAAATAAAAGCGGTTATTCCAGGATACCTGTTTTTAAAGAGACCATTGATAGCATAGAAGGAATTTTATATATCAAAGACTTGCTGCCGTATGTTGAGGAAGATGAAAAATTCGAATGGTCGAAACTGATAAGGAAAGGATTTTTTGTTCCAGAAAACAAAAAAGTCGACTCCTTACTAAAGGATTTTCAGAAAAAAAGAGTCCACATGGCTATTGTAGTAGATGAATATGGAGGTACATCCGGATTGGTCACACTGGAGGATCTGATAGAAGAAATCATTGGGGAAATCAACGATGAATTTGACGATGTTGAGGATTTTTATTTCAAGGAGTTAGACCCAAACACATATATTTTTGAGGGTAAAATATCCTTGAATGATTTTTGTAAAAAACTTGACCTGGATACCCAGATTTTTGATGAGGTCAAAGGTGAAAGCGAATCTCTTGGGGGACTTTTACTTGAAATTAATTCCAATCTTCCTAAAAACGGCACAAAGATTTTATTTGATCCATTCGAATTCACAATTCTTGCCGTAGACACAAAAAAAATAAAGAAAGTTAAAGTTCATATTAAATCCGGTGAAAAGGATTTGAAAGGCCATAATCAGGACTAAACTATTTACCTAATTCTGTGTTTTTTGGATGTTCCAGAATTAAATTTCTTATCCACTGGATTAAATCCTTTCCTGAAATTACTTTTATAAAAACTGCGCTATAAATATTTTTAAAAATAATCTGACTTTTTCGCTTTTATCGTTTTTGGTAATATTTCTCATAAAATCAAGAATTTACGTTTATTTTTAAACCAGTAATTTTAAATAATTTGCATTAACAATAAAAATTGATTAAAAATTTGACCAATATATATTTTTTATTAATGTTAAATAAGTATTCATTTATATGTAAACTATTTATTATAGGAGTGCATTTCTTGCGTCAATTTTAATAAAAAGAAAATTTTTTGTAATTTTTGCAACTCAAATAAGAAAACCTATTAAATTAATATATAATGAATCAAGGACTTTATCGTGATACTTTCGAACACGATTCCTGTGGGATTGGGGCGGTAGTGAATGTGAATGGCAACAAAAGCCATGAAACTATAAGTGATGCGCTTTTTATGTTGAGCAACATGGAGCATCGGGGTGGTCGGGGCAGTGATCCCAAAACGGGTGATGGCGCTGGGATTTTAATCCAGATTCCCCATTCCTTTTTAAAAGATATCACTTCAAGAGCAGGTTTTGAAATCCCAAATGAAGGAAGCTATGGGATTGGAATGACATTCTTTCCCAAGAACAAACAGCTTTACAAAAAATCCAAAGAGCTTCTGAATAACATTATAGAGGAGCTTGGATTCCAACTTTTGGGTTATCGACAGGTCCCTGTCGATGAGACCGTTCCTGGATCCGGAGCATTGGAAGTAATGCCAAATATTGAAATGGTTTTTGTAAGTCATAAAGACGGACTGAATAATATAGGTCTAGAGCGTAAATTGTATGTGTTGAGAAATTATTCATCCAGGACAATCAATCAGAGCATCCCAGGTGTCAATTCCTCATTTTACTTTGCAAGTTTCTCCGCTTATACACTGATTTATAAAGGTCAACTCAGAACTGACCAGGTTCTGCCTTTTTATAAAGATCTCCAAAATAACAAAATTACTTCTGGACTTGCGATAGTGCATTCCCGGTTTTCCACCAATACTTTCCCTAATTGGAGATTGGCACAGCCTTTTCGCTACTTATCTCATAATGGAGAAATAAACACCATCAGGGGCAACCTCAATAAAATGAAATCGAAGGAGACCTTAATGCGGTCCATACATTTTTCTGATGAGGAGCTTTCCAAATTAATGCCTATCACCAACAAGCATAATTCAGATTCAGCTAATCTTGATGCAATGGTAGAGTTACTTACTCTTAGTGGCCGGTCATTACCTCATGTGATGATGATGATGGTCCCTGAAGCTTGGCAGGACAATCAGATGATGGATAAAGACCGAAAGGCTTTTTATAAGTTTCATGCTTCACTTATGGAACCATGGGATGGTCCGGCAGCACTGCTTTTTACTGATGGCAAATCCCTCGGAGCTACGCTAGATAGAAATGGCTTACGGCCATTAAGATATTTTATTACCAATGATGGGAGATTGATCCTATCGTCCGAAGCAGGAGCATTGCCGATTAGAGAAGCTACCATATTGCAAAAGGGTAGAATCAGCCCTGGAAAAATGTTAATGGCAGACCTTGAAAAGGGGAAGATATTCTTTGATGATGAAATCAAAGCAAATATCTGTGATAATAAGCCATATGACAAATGGGTCAGAGAGGAAAGGTTGAAACTTCGTCTGATTCCTGATCCGCAAAATTTGACAAACCCATACTCAATAGAGGATATCAAAAAGCGACAGACCATCTTTGGATATACATCAGAGGAAATTAAAGTTATTTTGTCTCCTATGGGTGAAACAGGCTACGAACCCATTGGCTCCATGGGGGCAGACACTCCTTTGGCAGTACTCTCAAAACAAAGCCAACATATTTCAAACTATTTCAAACAGCTTTTTGCCCAGGTAAGTAATCCACCGATCGATCCCATCAGAGAACGCTTGGTAATGTCTTTATTTACAAGAATCGGTGAAAGCCACAATATTTTGGCAGAAAGTCCCAGGCACTCTAGACAGATACACATTTCGCAGCCGGTTTTGCTCAATGAGGATCTCCAAAAAATTAAAAATCTTGAAGATGAAGGTTACAGAACAATAACTTTACGTGCTCATTTTGAAGTTGATCACAAGCCGAACAGTTTACTGGAAGCGCTGAATAAACTTTGCCGGGAAGCCGAAGGTGCCATATACGCAGGAAAGAATATAATCATTATTTCTGATAGAGACAGTTCTGAATTTAAAGCCCCTATTCCATCTTTGTTAGCTATTGGCGCAGTACATCATCATCTTGTAAAAAAGAAACTGAGAACCCGAGCAGGACTTGTAATTGAAGCAGGAGATATCAGGGAAACCCATCATTTTGCAACAGCAATAGGTTATGGAGCATCTGCTATCAATCCATATTTGGCTTTGGAATCCTTGTTGCACCTGAACGAAAAGGGTGCTTTCAGTAAAGAATTCAGCCAAAAGCAATTGTTCCAGAATTATCAGACAGCTATAGGAAAAGGTTTGTTAAAGGTGCTCTCAAAAATGGGGATCAGTACTCTTCAATCATACCAAGGTGCTCAGATATTTGAAGCAATAGGCTTAGGGCCGGAGGTAATAGACAGATGTTTTAAAGGAACGGTAAGTCGAATCAGCGGTATTTCCTTTGACGAACTTGCGGAAGAGGTTTTGATCAGGCACCATGCTGCATACAATACCGAAAGTCCGATTTTGGAAACAGGGGGCGTTTATCAATGGAAAAGAAGGGGTGAAAAACACCTTTTCAATCCGGAAACCATTCACTTGTTACAGAAATCCACCCGTCTCAATGACTATGAATTATATAAAAAGTTTGCCAAAAAAATCAATGAACAGACCAAAGATGCATTGACTTTAAGGGGACTTTTTGAATTCAAGAAGAGAATATCGATTCCTATTGAAGAGGTTGAACCTGTAGAATCCATTCTAAAACGCTTTGCTACGGGAGCAATGTCCTTTGGTTCCATTTCCCATGAGGCTCACAGCACCTTGGCCATTGCCATGAACCGGATTGGAGCCAAGAGCAACAGTGGTGAAGGGGGCGAAGATGAAATCCGATTTGAGAAAAAAGAAAATG
>CAZLJT010000046.1:8734-13198 GCA_964559905.1 uncultured Aquiflexum sp. | reverse complement strand
CTGGGAACGCTCAGCCATCAAACAGGTTGCCTCCGGGAGATTTGGTGTTACCAGTAATTATCTCACCAATGCGGAAGAATTACAAATCAAAATGGCCCAAGGAGCAAAACCCGGAGAAGGAGGACAGCTACCCGGTCACAAAGTAGATGAATGGATTGGAAGGGTAAGACATTCCACACCTGGAGTAGGTTTGATATCTCCGCCGCCACATCACGATATTTATTCTATTGAAGATTTGGCCCAACTCATATACGATTTGAAAAATGCCAATCGAAAAGCAAGAATTAATGTCAAATTGGTTTCTCAAGCAGGAGTAGGAACTGTAGCGGCGGGTGTAGCCAAAGCGCAATCAGATGTCATACTTATTTCCGGAGCGGATGGAGGTACAGGAGCATCTCCTTTGAGTTCAATTCGTCACGCCGGATTACCTTGGGAACTTGGCTTATCAGAAGCCCATCAGACTTTGGTCAAAAACAATTTGAGAAGTAGGGTTGTCCTGCAAACAGATGGGCAATTGAGGACAGGAAGAGACATTGCCATAGCTACCTTGCTGGGGGCCGAAGAATGGGGAATTTCTACAGGTGCTCTTGTAGTGGAAGGTTGTATAATGATGAGAAAGTGCCACCTGAATACCTGTCCTGTAGGAATAGCAACCCAGAATCCTGAACTGAGAAAATTATTTACCGGAAGTCCTGACCATGTTGTTAATTATTTTATGTTTCTGGTACAGGACCTAAGAGAAATCATGGCCTCATTAGGCTTCCGAACCATAGATGAAATGGTAGGACAAAGTGATGTATTGAAGGCCACAGGACATATGAATCATTGGAAATGGGACAAAGTAGATTTAAGTCCAATATTTCATAAGGTGGAAGTACCGGATCATGTTGGTATTCATAAGCAAATAGATCAGGACTTTGAATTGAAAAAAGTTTTGGACAGAAAACTGATTAAGTCGGCAATGCCTGCATTGGAACAAGCTGCTAAAGTTAAGGAAAGCTTTAAAATCAAAAATACTGACAGAACTGTCGGAGCGATGTTATCCAATGAAATCTCCAAGATTTATGGAAGTCCAGGCTTGCCTGAAGATACGATACATTTCAAATTCAGTGGTTCAGCAGGACAAACTTTTGGAGGCTTTCTTACCAAAGGGGTGACTTTTGAACTGGAAGGTGAGTCCAATGATTATTTTGGAAAAGGTCTGTCAGGTGGGAAATTGATTATCTACCCCAGCCGCAATGCCAATTTTGTCGCCCATGAAAATATTATCATCGGAAACGTGGCATTTTATGGGGCCACTTCCGGTTATGCCTATATTAATGGTAAAGGGGGGGAAAGGTTCTGTGTAAGGAATTCAGGCGTACAGACAGTCGTGGAAGGTATCGGTGACCATGGATGTGAATATATGACAGGTGGGTTGGTAATCAATTTGGGTGAAATCGGAAGAAATTTTGGGGCAGGAATGAGTGGTGGAATCGCCTATATACTCAAGGACTATATCTATCTGATCAATCAGGAAATGGTTGATTTAGATCCTTTAAATGAAGATGATTTTGTCACTATTAAGGAAAACCTGAATACACATCAAGCACTTACCCAAAGCC
Source organism: uncultured Aquiflexum sp. (assembly GCA_964559905.1). Lineage (GTDB taxonomy): Bacteria > Bacteroidota > Bacteroidia > Cytophagales > Cyclobacteriaceae > Aquiflexum. The sequence continues at coordinate 11,594 of CAZLJT010000046.1, read as the reverse complement.
AATTAGCAGGCGAATATTTGGATAATTGGGATGAATACCGCGAGCGGTTTATCAAAGTTATTCCGAGAGATTACAAGGAAGTATTGAGAAAAAGAGCATTGGAAAATTCAACAACATTGGTGTAAGATGGGAGCGAAAGAAGGATTTATACTATTCAAAAGAGAATTACCTGAATCAAGAACCCCTGAAGAAAGGGTAAATGATTATAAGGAAATATACAAACCATTTGACGGCCAGAAGCTAAATGAGCAATCTGCGAGGTGTATGGATTGTGGCATACCGTTTTGTCATCAGGGTTGTCCATTGGGAAATCTCATTCCTGACTTCAACGATGCAGTATATCGAAATGAGTGGGAAGAGGCTTTCAATATTTTAAAAAGTACCAATAACTTTCCGGAATTTACAGGTAGGATTTGTCCTGCGCCATGCGAAGCTTCCTGCGTATTGGGAATCAATAAGGATCCTGTAGCCATTGAACTGATTGAAAAAAATATAGCGGAAAAAGCATATGAATTAGGGTTCGTTGTACCAAGACCTCCAAAGGAAAGAACCGGTAAATCTGTTGCAGTGATCGGTTCAGGACCTGCTGGTTTGGCGGCAGCGGATCAGCTAAATCAGGCAGGGCATGAAGTGACTGTTTTTGAAAAAGACAATAAAGTGGGGGGATTGCTCCGCTATGGAATCCCTGACTTCAAATTGGAGAAATGGGTCATTGACCGGAGAGTGGAAATCATGGAGAAAGAGGGTGTGATATTCAGCTCCAACACTGATGTCGGATTTAATATCAAAGCTGAAAACATCATCAGAAATTTTGATGCTGTTATTTTAGCTACAGGTGCCCAACAGCCAAGAGAACTTAAAATAAAAGGGTCAAATTTAAAGGGAGTTCATTTTGCGATGGATTTTCTGGGGAAACAAAACCAGGTAATTGCTGGGGAAATTGATGAAAACCCGATCTCTGCAGAAAATAAAAATGTGATTGTAATCGGTGGAGGGGATACGGGTTCTGATTGTATCGGGACATCAAACAGACATGGAGCTAATTCAATTACCCAATTGGAGTTATTGCCAAAACCACCAAAACAAAGGACCGACCTAAATCCATGGCCCGAATGGCCAATGACGCTGAAAACCTCAAGTTCCCATGAAGAAGGTGCAGAAAGGGTGTTTTCAATATTGACCAAGGAATTTGTTGGAAATGAAAAAGGTGAAGTAACAGGTTTGGTCCTAGTGGATCTGGAATGGAAGGCAGAAAATGGACGAATGCAATTTGTAGAAATTACCGGAACCGAAAGGACTATCCCCTGTGATCTGGCATTTATAGCCATCGGCTATACAGGACCTGCAAAAAACGGTCTATTGGAGGCATTTGGAGTAAAGACAATGGAAAATTCTCTTCCAAAATCCAAAGAGTACCAAAGTACCAATCAAAAGGTTTTTTTGGCAGGTGATATGAGAAGGGGTCAATCTTTGGTGGTTTGGGCGATTTCAGAAGGAAGAGAAGCCGCTGTAAAAGTGGATGAATATCTCCAAGGTGCTTCTTCCCTACCCAGAAAAGATGAAGGATTTTATGAAATAGAAGAAAGCACCAGCAATCAATCATTTTGAACGCAATAAGCCAAAAAATAAAACTTAGAATAGGACAAACTTAAATCTGAAAACGTCCTAACTAAGCACCATAATTTAAAGATTCCAGAAAATAAATTCCTCTTTAACATTAGCTACAATCCTGGACATCACGCTATCCTGTAATATTTATGACAACGATTTTAGTCAGGAAAATATTTATGGAATTTGGGAATTGAGTAGGTATCAGGCAGAGTCCGAATTATTTTATGTCGATACCTACGAATTCAATGAAGATGGAACCTTTGAAAACAGGCAGACGGCACTACAGCAAGATACTAATCCTGAACTCGGTTACAATTCAATTATAAGTGGAACTTATTCCTTGGTGGAAAATAAGCTATCTATTCAGGAAACTGAGTTTTTGACTTTACCTGTAGGAAAAACTATTTGGTATACTTCTTTGGATAAACTTGTAGGATCGGACTGGAACAGGGACAAAGTAATAACAGTGAGTATGAGAAAAGAAGGTCACAAATGGTGTTGGATTTTGGATCCTGTGCCCCCAACGAGCTGTGTATCGGACCAATCACTTATTTCCGCAGATAGACAAAAAATGAATAAAAAAGCAGACCAAAGGCCTGCTTTTTTGTACATAAATTAACCCAATCAAAATTATTTTGTCTGAGATCCTCCACTTGAGCCCGAATTTCCTCTACCTTTTCTTCCTTTTATACCTTCACGGATTTCTTGTCGGTTTTCTTTTTTGACTTCTTCCCATCTTGATTTTTGCTCAGGGGTCAATAATGCCTCAATTTGATCATTTTGAGCTTTGGCTTGTGCTTGCATTTCAGCTTTTCTGGCTTCTCGATCTACCTGCATTGCTTCCCACTGTTTCTGTCTTTTTTGGGCATTTTCGAGATTGATTTGATAGATCTTTTGTTTTTGATCTTCAGAAAGACCCAATTCTTCCGTCATTTTCACAGTCATCCTTTCTGCCCTTTGCTCAGGGGATTGCATTTCTTTATGCTGAGCTCTTTGGGCAAATGCCACAGCGGATGTCATCGCGAATATTGTAGCAATCATTATTAGCTTTTTCATTTTTTTGTCTTATTTATATAGTCAATAATTATTTGACACTTTTAGAAGATGGAATTTCCCGGGTTTTTTCCATTCCCTTTTGTGCTTTATTGTAGGTTAGACCAAAGCCAGGAATGAAGGTTTAAGGAAGGATTTGCATTAAATTGTTAATGAATCTTAAAAAATAATGATGTCTTTGACCAATATTGTTTAA